>NZ_CP072135.1:0-300000 GCF_017638925.1 Pseudoalteromonas xiamenensis | reverse complement strand
TAATACCTGCCGATAGGGGACTTTGGGGCACAGCAATGCGCCTGCAAAAAAGCTCGATTCGAAGTCGCGCCACGCGTTTAGAATATCTTGCGCGTTTGGTTCATGGTGATCTTCTTGGTCGGTTTCCATGCCAAGACCACCTGTGGTCAATACGCACTGAACACCATCACTGTGGTGAAGTACGGCATGCCCAATATGTACTGCAATGTCGTACTTTAGCCTTGCTGGAAATGCTTTTAATTTCTCGTTGATAAAGACTTGGTTTGGCGGAACGAAATAAGACGTTACAACACTACCTGGTTTTAAAACTATGCCATCCAACCTTACCTCGCCGTTTCCAAACCATCGATATTGATAGCCCTGTTGCTTCAACAACACGAGCAACGATTCGGGTTGCAAATGAAGATCTTTTCCTCCAATTTCTTCGGCAGCACGCTCTAAATCGGGGAAATGATTCTGGTGATGCTCTTGATGGGCGCGAATAAGAAGGTGTGCAAATTGGCGACCGCTTATTCCTGCTTGTGAAAGCATCTCAGGAATAGCAATTTGCAAAATGTCTTTTGAAAATAAAAAGTTAGGCTCAAGTGCCATGCCACTGATCCCACCCGAATTCCCTTTCGTTGGAATGATCTCTGTCGGTTCAGGCTCGTTATCCAAAAACCATTCGACGGGCTTTTGAAATACGGTTGATAGATTTTCGAGCATATTCATACTTGGCGTACGTTTACCCTGCTCAATCATTGATAGGTAAGATACTGAAGGTGCACTAGATGGGTCGATGCGAATGCATCGAGCGGACAGGTCTTCCAGTGTTAAGTGGTTGCGCTTTCGTAAGTTGCGAACTTTTGTGCCAAGAAAATGCGACTTGCGGATCAAACTGGGTTCTTTTTTCATTGCACACCCTGTGTGAAATTTCACCATTTTGTAAAATTTACAATGTGAAATTCTTTTTGTGAAATTTTCTGCCTGAATATTCTACATTCATCTTAACAACAAAATTCATGTAGCTAAGGTGAGCAAAATGACAACACATACCCAGTTAAAATCGGACTTACATCACTTACTTTCAACCAATGATCAACTGACTCTTGCGAAACAATATTTGGACGATCACTGTCCACTAGAATTTGGCTCTCACCAAGATGTTGCGCACTACGTAGTTTACTACCGCCATCTTTTAGCGTTCTTTGCAGACGGAACGCATTGCGGACTGGACAATAGCGCGCAATTTGTCGCCCTATGTGGACACAAAGAACAACCCGATACTTTACTGCTAAAAAAACAAGATGGGTTGCATATTGAATTAACCATCAACCGTAAAGGTCGACTTGGCGAACAAGACCTTGCCCACCTTGACGACGTGCAAATTGAAACACCACTTGCTGCGATGCAAAATTCGGAGCGTCAGCGTATTTGGCTAAGCTTTGTGAATGGGATTCAAACTCTGAATTCTGCATACACTGGTTGCAAATGCTTTACGGCAAAAGACGGTTCGGACTATGTACTTTAATTCTCCGTGAGCTAGGTAAGCACTCGCCTAGCTCTTTTTTGAATGATTTATTCCAGACAAACCAAAATAGTAGTTAATTTTTAACCGTCAAAGCACTACACTGTACCAAGTGTTAGTCCAAATTTATTGATACATGCCGACCACAAAATTAACCATACAACTTCGCCTCGAACCCGGGTGCATGGTACTCGATGGTAAGTTGCACATCGAAGCATTTTGCGCACAACAAAACCAATCTCCTTGGAATACACCCTTCGCGACGCTACTTGTGGTTCCTCGTTTTGATAAATCGTTACCCGAGTGGGAGTATCTCCACAAAGAAAAGCGCTTAACGGAAAAGCAAATTGAGGCTGTTTTGTCCTCATTTAAAGTGGATCAGCATACCTTGGAAGAAGAAATTGAACACATGATTGCTGATGCCGTTGGCGACTATATGAAAGGCAAGTTTTAAAATTGTGAGCTCCAAACTCGTAACTTCAAAATTACAATTACCCAAAAACCTTTGAAAAAACTTAGTCTATTTAAAGCAGTTCTTGGTTACTGAGCCGCGTTTCCAATATCGTCTGCTACACTGAAATGACCTTTCAAACCATTTGCTTGCTCATGCGTAGATTCTTGGTTCCCTCTCTTTTTTGCATTTTATCCGTTTGTGTACACGCAATCGACGTGACGGCGGTGACGGAGCATTTGCCCCCGTACCAAATAGTTAAAAATGGCGAAGTGATTGGTGGTAGTTCCTATGAATTTATGGAATCCGTATTTAGAGAAGCCAAGATACTTCATCACACCTTAGCATTGCCTTGAGACTCGCGCTTATAAAATGGCAAATGAGAACAAAAACACGGTTATTTATTCGTTATTTAGAACGAGCAAACGGGAAAGCAATTTTCATTGGATTGGGCCTCTCGGGGCTATCCCATTTTATGTTTATACCACAAGCGATGGGTCGATTGTCGATTTGGTAAACAATGATCTTGATGATTACATCGCCGTTGCGGTGCGAGACAGCGCCGAGGCCGATCTACTGAAGCAAAAGGGGTTTCACGAATCTCGAAATCTGATTGTAGTAAAAGACTATCTCGCCGTTTGGACCATGCTCAAGTTAAAAAGAGCCGATTTTACTATTGCGCATAAACCCTATCAGGGGATTATTGAAGAAGCACATCTAAAAGAAGAAGATTTCAAAACACTTGAAACCATTTCATTGTCCATGCCGTTATACGTGGCGGCAAGTTTGAGTACAGACCTTGAGACTCGTTGAACGGTTGAGAAAAGCTTACCAAGTCAAGCGACCACAGTTAGGTGACATGCTCCCGGTGTTCTAACAAAGTTAACAGCCCGATTTCCTCTGGCGAAGACCACTATTCCTCCCCAAGACCACTATTTAAGTCTCAACTTCAGTTAGTCCACACATCATTAATACCCTTCAGCGTACCAATCATATCTATGTGACCAAAGCCGCATCACAACGTTATTATTTTGTGAATATTATTTGACAGACTGGTTAAATAAAGTACAGTTTATTTCGAGGTCACACCTCGTACCTCATACCAGTTATGACAACAATATAGGAACACAAGATGAAGAGATTGATCCAATGTACGGCATTGCTGCTTGGGCTATTTAGCACTGCAGCACTATGCAATACGGGACTGGCGTTTGTTCACGGTACGGGCAAACAAACTGATGCACTTAATGACTATTGGACAAAAGAATTTGTTAACTCAGTACGTTCTGGACTGCCCAATAGTGCGCTTTATACGGTGGTAAACTGCGATTTTGAACAATACATGTGGGACGACGGCGCGGCCGGCTGTTTAGCACAGCAATTAACCCAGTTCATAGACCAAAACGCTATTACTAATTTAAAAATCATCACGCATTCCAATGGGGGCAATGTCGTCAGATGGATTCTATCAAATCCAACCTCGGACGGTCGTTATCCGTCAATCATCAATAAAACGACACACATTATTGCACTAGCTCCTTCAAGTGGTGGCACGCCACTTGCGGATGCCGTTATTGCAGGAAACTCATTCGAGCAAACATTAGGTTGGATCTTAGGTTTTGGTAACAACGCCGTAAAACAACAACAAGTTGCTGACATGGCCTATTACAACGCAAATTGGCTGTACGGTACGGCAGGTCGTCCATCTCTTGGGAAAACGTTTGAATCTGTAGTGGGTTCGGATGTAGATTCCGCGATTTGGGATGGCGATAGTTACTGTGCTGGCTACCAAAACCAAGTCGCGCTCGAATTTACCCAAAACTGGTTGGACAGCTGTTCTGATGGCTTTCTCAATTGTTCATCACAGTCCGCCGCAGGCACTGTTTGGTTCAAAGATAAACAAAAAACAAAGGGCAGTGAACCCTTAAGCCATCAACAAAGTCGCCGCGCTTGCTTTAATTTAGACAGCCTTGTCCGTGACCGCATTTAAGGAATAACTATGAAAATCAAGAAACTGATCCAAGCTTTGCCTGCGTTTGTTATGCTTACAAGTACGGGAGTACTTGCGAACAACGGTTACGTTAATTTTCCTTATCCAACGGTCATTTCAGCAACTCCTTCGGCTAATACCCAAACACTTTCAAGCACAGAATACTGGGAAGTTGTGCGCGGGGATGAGCTAAAAACAGGCGTCGCCATTTCATTTACCAGTAACAAAAGTGTTGTTTTACTGTCTCCTCAATACTCTCACGATATGAATGGACAAAAACGAGCGCCAGCAGTCGCAGAAAATGCCATTGAGACTCCATACATTACAAGGTAAAGCCTCTTTGTCCGCAACCTACAATCGCGATGAAATGAGTGGTTATGGTTTTGCCCCTGGAAGTGCTGCAGTACAAGCGAACAAACTTGCGGGCCAAAATGCAACGCTCAGACTGAATCAAAAAATCAGTGATGACGATCTGTATCTACTCCACGTTAAAGAGAGCGATTCTCCCTATCAACTGCATGTTGAAAGCAATGTAATGGTCCAAGAGGAAGCTGCTCTTGTTTTACACGCTGACGTTACAGGTGCGAAGAACATTAAACCGAAGTTAGCGATTCAAGTTAGCGCACCCGATGGCCAATCGATACCATACCACTTTACAAACGATAAATTGGCGTTTGATGCTCCACTTGAACACGTAGGTGCACGTGAGGGAATGTACAACGTTGTTGTACACAGTCATTCGATGGTGAACGGGCTTGAAGTAAAACGAAGTGTTCGTTTGCCGTTCGTACATCAACGTGAAAGTGCCTCAGTCAATACATACTCCTTGTCAGAACAAACGGCAAAACACGTGACAGCAAACGTTTCATTGAACGTCTCGCAAGAAGGTCGATATGGTGTTGTTGCGACGTTGATGGGCTACCGTGATGGCAAACAAATCGCGCTTGCGACGTCTGAAGCCGCACAAGATTTTTCAACATCCGAAACGCTACCAATACGATTCACGTTGCCAAAGGGTGCTACAGGTCCTTATCAAGTAAACATTCTTGAGTTGAAAGACCAAACGCGCTTACAACGTTTTGTTCAAAACGAATTAGTAACTCAATAGGTAAACTTCGCTGAGGTCACTTTGTGACCTCTTTTACACCAGAAAACTCATCTGTAATTCTATGTAATAACCACTTTAATCGAATCTCCCTAGTATTTAATTCGGTACAGACGGCATTCTAAAACCGTCCCTAAAAGGAAATTCATCACTATCGAGGTCGATTATGTGTACACGAGTATTTAACAATATTAATTTTCAATATCTAACTACAGCAAGAAACATGGATTGGATGTTTGTTTTACCAACCAGCTTATTTGTTTTTGAAAAAGGCTTAAAGAAAATAGGTATTTCTTCAACCAAACCGGAAGAACGCGCAAAAGCACTAAAATGGCAGTCAAGCTACAGAAGTGTAGTTGCGATGGTAGGCGACGATTGCAATGGTTGGGCGTCGTCTGATGGCATGAACGAAATGGGCCTTGTTGCCAACGCGCTGTACGATACAAACGCATCTTATGAAGGTCCAAATTCCGGTTGCGCAACCAACCAACTGAGTGTACTGCGCTGGGTTCAGTACGTGCTGGACAATTTCGTTTTTGTTAAAGACGTAGTAAAAGCATTTAGTACCGGCGACATACAACTCATTGGCGATAAAGTACCAAATAGTGAAGATAAATCCGCTTCAATTCATCTATGTGTATCCGATGCAACGGGAAACTCTGCAATTATTGAAGTCTACAAAGGTCGATTCGACATTCATGAAAACCCTAAATTTAAGATAGTCACAAATGACCCGAATTACGGCGCTCAGCTCAAGCTCGATGATTACTGGCAGTGGCAATGGAGCACCGAAAACCCACATCCAAGCCACACCATTCCCGGTGGAGCCTATTCCGCTGACCGCTTTGAACGGGCAAATTTTTACATTAGCCATGTCGATAGTCCTGAAACAGAGTCTGAGTCAATTGCCCAAGCCCGCACCGTAGCGGCAAATGCGTCCGTCCCTATTGGCTATAATTTTACGGACACCAAAAGCCCTAATATTTCGAACACCTTGTGGACAACAATCGCAACCCATAAGACCTTGAAGTATTTCTTCCAAAATATTCGTACCCCCAACATTGTATGGACGGACCTGAGTTGTTTTGCGTTTTCAAGCTCGTCGTCAAAAGTAGATTTAATAACCTTAGACGACAAATCAAAAGCAACGGAGAGTCCACTTCAAGGAAACATTAATGATGCTTTTGAACCCACACGGGACCCTTATAAAGCATAAACGCATTCAAACCTGCAGTTGAAACTAGACAACACCCATTTTTGTAGCTGGCACAACCTAGCGTCAGCTACAATTTCTTTTTATTCCAAAGCATTATGTTTTGAGTAATATTTAATCTCATTATTTACATAACCCGTATTTTTCCTGATAATCACCACGGCAACGTCTTTGTATTCTCTTATTTTTCCTAATCATGAACGACTCATCATGGAAAAAAGGAATTATATATGACAGCGGTGTCTTTTAATTTGCAGTTATTGAAGCTGCATTTTGCAAAGTGTGTATTCGACAAACACTAGAGCGGTAATAACGTTCGAGTTTTTAAATCAATAAGGACTAAATGATGCAGGATAACGTTTTACGATGGGGTGTGATTGGTTGCGGTAGTGTAACGGAAGTAAAAAGTGTACCGGCCTATCAGCAAACGGATGGATTCGAAGTATATGCCGTTATGCGTAGGAACCACGAACTCGCACTTGACTACGCAAAACGCCACAACGTATCTCATGTCCACAAATCAGCTGAAGCGCTAATTTCCGATCCGAACATTGATGCTGTTTACATCGCAACACCACCAGATACTCATCTAGAGTATGCGCTTGCCGTCGCAAACGTTGGAAAAATCTGTTGCATTGAAAAGCCATTGTCCCCCAGTTTTGAAGAAAGCCAACAAATCTATGATGCATTTGAAAAAAGGAAAATTCCGCTTTTTGTTGCGTATTATCGCCGTTCTCTTCCCTTATTTAACGCGATAAAGGAGGTTGTCGACACCGGGAAAATAGGCAAGGTTAGGCATGTTGCTTGGCACTATTGTCGACCTGCCTCTGAACTCGACCGGTCAAAAGAATATAATTGGCGCACAGACAAAAATATCGCAACAGGCGGTTATTTTGACGACCTGGCCAGTCACGGGTTAGACATCTTCGCTTACTTGTTTGGCGACTATTCTGATGCAAAAGGGATAGGCTGTAACCAGCTCGGACTTTATTCCTCTTACGATTCGGTTTCTGCAACGTGGCAACATAAGTCAGGCGTAACTGGAACTGGGGTATGGAATTTTGGCAGCTACACTCGCGTCGACGAAGTCATAGTGTATGGTAGCGAAGGTGAAATTCGATTTTCCATTTTTAGAGACCAAGATGCGCAGGTTATTACGCCAACTGACGTATTTGAACTACAACACCCCTACCCCAAACACATCCAAAAATTTCATGTAGAGAATATGCAATCAGCGCTTTTAGACAAGAAATCACACCCATCGACAGGTCTAACCGCTCTGCATACGTCATGGGTTATGGATAAAATATTGAATAAGATTGCCTAGTCATGAGCGATATCGGCGCGTATTAATTCGGTGTTGTGGCCAATTCGTATTTCCTCGCTATGAGAATTGGTCACAGCAGCATAAACACTCAGCAACAATGCCATTCTAAATTTCTACACAGAAACAGTTATCACTAGACTGAAAATTTTAAAGCAACTTAGCCATGTTACGCTCTAATCGATCTTTCCCCTAACTTACTCCAGCAATCCTGTCGTTTAAACAATTACATCAAACGAAGCCAGCCGATTTAATTATTTATATTTTTTTCAATAACTTAATACGTTTAAGCAAGTACTGCTATCCACATCAAACAATCGTAAATACACGCTTGCCTCAAAATTAAATTTTAATTAAAGGTAAATTTAATGTTTACATTTAGAAGATAAAAATAAACAATTGTACCTGTTATTGGGTGTCGCCTTTAACAAACTAAATTCAATAAGGAAATTTTAAAATGAAAAAATCAATGCTATTACTAGCTCTTTCAATGACTGCGGCTTCGTTTGGATCACTAGCACAATCATCTTTGGGCACTAGCATCACTGAACAACCTCGTCCGGGTTTACCTCAGGCTCGTTGGACTTACGTTGACATCATAGATAGTTTCTCTCAAAACCAAGTTGCAAAGTTTAGCTACAATATCTCTAACTACTCTGTAAACTTTAACTGGACAACAAACGAAGGCGCTACAGGCGGTTGTCATATTTACTATGATGTAAATAAAGACGCTTCGACTAACTTTGATGATCAAACAGCTAAACGTCGTTACAACAACACACGTGACATCCTGCTAAACCTTAAACAAGGTGATCGCTTGTTCATTCAATCAGCGTTCTCTACAAACTCTGCACCATGTGAAGTCACTGTAGATCACAAAATCGGCCTGTAATTCATTACATTGCTATTAGTTTTGGGTAAGTCAGTACCGTTGTTACTGACTTACCTAAGTACAAAAACTATTAAATGTGTAGATGCTACCGCGTACACCTAGAACCCTGAAACATCCGCTTGTTCAAAATCAAACCGTAATTCCATTCACATACAGCCTTTCAATATCGTCTCATTAATTACTGTTTTATTTTTACTATTCTCAGAGTTACACCACGATAATCATTTACAGACTTTTACCGCTATCTCGACCACGCATAAACACAACTAGTATGTACAACAACAATATTAATAGTGAAATTTAAGGTCATATCACGTATCTATCTGATTGCGAGTACATGATTCATCTTGTTTTCAGCTAAACTGAGTATAATCCCGCTCTTTTTCTCAGTTTGTTCCTATGTCTTCGTTTCTTGCGTTTTTTAAAAACATTAATTGGATGCTCTGGTCTTTGATCCTTGGTATCGCGGCCGGTTTACTTTTCGGTGAGCGAATGGCGGCTTTACAGCCTCTCGGCACTGGCTTTGTGAAATTAATGCAAATTACCATTTTCCCTTACATTGTGGTCAGTCTTATTGTCGGCCTTGGTAAATTTAGCCAAGCACAAGTGAAACAAGTTCTTGGCAAGGCGACCTTAGTGATGTTACTTCTTTGGGCTGTCGGGCTTGCTGCCATATGGGCCTTTACACTCACGTTACCAAAACATGATGCTGGTACATTTTTCTCGCCCGCCTTGGTTGCACCAGCAACTCAAATCGACTTTATTTCTCAGTACATTCCCGCCAACCCTTTTGCGTCGATGGCTGAAGGAAATGTACCTGCCCTTGTCATTTTCTGTATAGCGCTCGGTATGGCGCTTATTCCAAATCAAAGTAAACATGTTCTACTTGATGTGCTAGATGTGGTAGGTCAAGGGCTTAGCGTCATTTCAAAGAAGATCATCGCTCTTTTCCCTATTGGTATCTTTGCAATGACTGCGAGTACGGCTGGGACCATCAGTCAGGCTGAACTCGCCAATTTACAAGTTTACTGGGTGATGGTTATCTGCCTTGGGATCTATTTAATGTTAGTGCTGCTGCCCATGTTAGTTGCAGCCATTACCCCAGTAAAGTATCGCGATTTTATCTTTGTTTTACGCAACGCTTGGATCACCGCGTTTAGTACAGGTAATGTGTTTATCGTGTTGCCGGTCATAACTGAAGGCATTAAAAGTCATTTGCGTAAAATCAAGCAAAGTGACGAAACATCGGATCATATCGCAGAAGTATTAGTTCCGATTGCTTACACCTTTCCGAGTCTAGGAAAACTCACAACGTTGTTGTTTGTTACATTTGCCGCGTGGTTAACTGGCAACCCTGTCGGAGTTGAACAAATTCCCAACATTACCTTAAGTGCAATGCTGAGCTATTTTGCTAACGTCCATATAGCCATTCCCTATTTGCTCGATGTGCTTAAAATCCCAGCTGACAGCTACCAACTTTATCTTTCTATGTCTGTCTTGAGCGCAAAAGTCGTTTCACCAACTACGGTGGTATACATCTTCGCATTCGTCTTTATGACCATTTTTTATGTGCGTAAACAATTACACTTAAAACGCATTCGCTCTTTTTATTATCTCAGTCTATTGGCTGCTCTTTTACCTGCATGTATGTTTGCCAGTTTTACAGCAAATCAGTGGTTGGCAAAAAATACACAGGCTGCAGATGAAGTTATTGCCAACATGGTGGTTGCCGATACTGTCCCCGCAGCTGTATTGAATCATGTACCAAAATCTTATCAATTTGGCGATATGGCGCTGACCAATGTGGATGTTATCCAAAAGCGAGGACTTCTACGTATTGGGTATCTCACTGATAACGTTCCCTTTTCATACTTTAATCAAAAAGGCGAGTTGGTTGGATTTGATATTGCCTTGGCACATAAACTTGCCGCAGATTTAGGTGTAAAGGTTGAGTTTATTCCATTCAAAAAACCGGATTTGACAGAATACTTGAACAAAGGGTATTTCGACGTAGCAATGTCTGGGTTGGAGATAAACGTCAAAGATCTAGCAAGAGTACGTTTCTCAAATCAAGTTATGACCTTACAACTCGCCCTCGTTGCGAAAGATCATGAATTAAAGCGATTTGCAAAGCGCGATGATGTACTAAATCACAAAGAGTTAAAACTCGCACATGTAGAATATGGAGCCTTACTCAGTAAAATTAAAAACAGCTACCCGCAAGTCAAGCCTGTGAGCATCCCCAACATCAAAGCGTACTTTGATCATCCTGAAAAGTATGATGCCCTCGTAGTCAGTGCTGAAGCCGGATTTGCTTGGAGTATGTTCTATCCAGAGTTTGGCGTCATTGTGCCTAAAGGTGCTGAACGTCATTATCCTATTGGACTTGCTGTAGCACGATACAATCAAGATTTGCTGAGTTACATCAATGGGTGGCTGGAAATTCAAAAAGCCAATGGCACGGTTTCAAACACTTACAATTACTGGATCCTTGGTCAAAATAGCCAAACCAGAGTAAAACGTTGGTCATTAATTGATGAGTGGCGTGAGTAGTCCACATCAAAATTGGGACAGGAAATCATCTTGAGTCCGATAATGCATCGCACTCAAGATGTCCTAAAGCGATGGCAACTCAACAAGTCTGAAATAGACCAGACCGACCGTGAACAGCGTTACAGCTAACTGAGCAGCAAGAAGCTTCATATTAAACTTCAAAGAAATCGACTTGTGTTTAAACAGCTTTCTTGCGACCAAAGTACCAATAAAAAGCCCAAATGAACTGACAGCCACGAGCATTCGCTCTGAAATACGGGCTTGAGGCTTGCTGACTGCACGGCGTTTATCGAGCCAAAACAAGGTAATAACAACAAAGTTTATCAGCATTAAATAGACTAAATAGGGTTGCCAAACAGATACACTCTTAAGCGTAAAAAACAACACAATCCAAATTGTCGTAATTAGCTGCAACCCTTTGATGAATTTCAATGTCTTTGGGTAGATTACGGCGCTCAAAATAAACTCACTTAATTAATGCTAGAATAGATTTAAATTCTGGATGATGGCAGTTTTCCAACCACATAAAGGCGACGCTCTCCAAGGGCAAAACCCAAGCACCTAGCGCGTGGAGTTGATTGAGTGCTTGCTGCCGATGTCCGCTGTCACGAGATGCCACGCCGTCGCTTAACAAACAAACCTTCTTACCTTGCTCAAGCAGGGTTAACGCGGTTTGAAAGACACAAACGTGACTCTCTACCCCTCCCAGCACAAAGGTGTCTTTCGATTCGTCATTGAGCTTAGTAAACATGTCCTGTACCGGTGCTGCAAAAGAATATTTCACCAAGGTATTTTCATTTTGTAGCTTTTCCACGGTTTTACCCAAGCCCTCGGGATAATGTTCAGTGACCAACCTTGGAATATCGAGTTTATCCGCTATTTGAGTTGCCTTGAAAAGCGTATGTGTAACTGTACTAAAATCCGGTATTGCTTTCTCTAATTTGTCTTGCATATCAATAATCAGCAAAACACTTTTCTCTCGTTTTAGTATCATTATCACATGTCCTTTTGCGCGTAATTTTGTCCTAATTCACTTTAAATCGAGTTGCGCTGAATTGATTCAAAATGCGATGGATAACATACACAACCATCAGGGTTGCGACAATGGCCACCAGCACACTCGACATTCGATACATTGCGCTAAACACCAAATCATTGTTCGGGGCCAAATATTGACCAAACAAGATCCCTATTGTGGTGAGTCCACCAAAGCCAGTGCCTGAAGTCCATTGATTCTTTAACATGCATATAGCTAAAAAACATTGCTCCAATCCACAACAAAGGAACGACTAACAGTAATATGTCCGACCATCCCCAGAGCAATAGCTGCGCCGCTAGACCAAAACTCACTCCAAGTATCGTACCCATAGCTCGCTTTCTGGCGTAAGTAAGCGCGCCGTTCCAATTCATCGGAAACAGCAATAACACCGTTGTCGCTTGCGCAGACATGGAATCGCTGAGGTTCAGTACTTGGAATACAATGAACGACAAGGTTGCTACTGTTGCTCCTAATAGCATTTCATGCCGGATCTGGTTGGGTTGTTTTGCCGCAGGTGTGGGCGGAGCTACCCGCGTTTCCACGTCAGGAAGTGCATACCCCATCAAATAGGCAATCAAAACAGAAAGAACGCCCGCGAGTAAATTACCAAACACCAGTTCATTCAAATCTGTGGACGGGTAACTCTGAAAGTGCAACATAATGCTTAAACTTATCACGCCTGTCGCACCAAACAGGAAAAGCGGACCTTTAGCCATACAATGGAATTTATAGGCGAAAAGCAAAAAAGCCGTGATAGTCATTAACACTGGGTGAGACGCAAGTGCACCTGCAAGAATGCCCACTTCCAGTGCACACACAATGCCTGACGCGACGAGCTGCCGAGCTGCGTGCGCAGACATAACTGGGACTAAACCCAATAACAGCATTGGCAACACAGTAAAGAAGACGCCGAAGTTCCAACCAAACAGTTTACTCACCGTGAATCCAATCGACGCTCCACCTGCGATACGCAAACATTGGCGAATATCGTTTTGATTAATAGGATGAGTCCAAAGCTTCATTCTTTTACCTTAGTAAACATAATGGAGGACGCTGAGCAAATGGATTTGCGCACGAGCAAGCCAAGCTAAAAACGTATTTGATGGAACCAGCTGAACGGTTGCGCGAGCACCTGATGGAAGTGCATTGGCGTTTTCATCATTGACGGTGAAATGTAAACGCATTCTCTGGGCGTCTCGAACCCAACGATTTGACACCGTTGGCGTCGCTAAACGACCATTCGCTTCAATTTGGCCGTTACTAACACCTGCATCAAGACTTTGGATCTGAGCTGTGAATACTTGTCCCGGACGGCTATCAAATGCAATTAAAGCTGATTGTTTAGGTTGAATTTGACGAAGATTTTTTTCACGAAAATCTGCAACGACATCTACGTTATCCGCTACAAGCGCAATGAGCGGAGTACCCGCGGTTGCATAAGTGCCTGACTCAAGTTGCAGATTCGTCACCACGCCACTATGTGAAGCGACAATATTAGTATAAGAGAGATTCAATTCCGCCTTTGCCAACGCATTACGTGCGATTTGAACATTTAAGTTTGAATCATCGGTTTTTCCCCGAGAAACAACGAGGCTCTTTTAACTTTGCTTCTGCCGCAACCCGGTTTGCTTGTGCCGCTGTCGCGGCACTTTGTCCATCATCACGGATCTGCGTAGAAACCACATGTTGTTGAAACAAAGCTTCTAATCGAGCAGCTTCTCGCTGCTTTTGATCCGCAACTATTTGAGCCGCATTTACTTGTGCTGATGCTGCTGCAATCGCGGCGTCTAGCTGTGCATTGTTAAGTTCAACTCGTTCAATATCGAGTTTGGCCTGTTTAACGGCTAATTCGAAAGAAGTACTGTCTAATGAAAATAGCTTATCGCCTTTTTGAACCTGTTGGTTATTGGCGACATAAATTTGTGCTATTTGACCACTAACTTGAGGTGCTACTTTGGTGACCACTCTTGTTGCCATCGCTTCTGGCGTCACTGGCATGAGCAGATCAGCAATCAAAAAGTACCCGAATACCAATGCAAAAAACATACTGGCGAAACGAATCCAACGAGCAAATTGTTGATCGGGCGTCATTATTGTTTCTCCTCATGATTAAAAGCAGCCAGTTGGTCTAGCGCATTTTTTGCGATAACACTGAGCACATGTGCAAAAGCAACTTGCTCCTGCTCACCCAAATCGGCCAAGATGTGCTGCCGCACGCGTAGAATCTCAGATTCCATTTTTTCCAAAAGCACTTTGCCGTCAGCCGTTAAACTCACAATGCGTGCGCGCTTGTCTTGCGTACAACACTGGCGCGTTATCAATCCTTGCTCTTCCAGTTGCGAGAGTGTTCGCATTAACGAGGGCAATTCGATTTCCAAAGCTTCAGCCAATTGCTTCGTACTTAGGTGATCGCCCAAACGCTGCAACTTTAACAGCGCTGTCCACCTTGGATGAGTTAAACCGAGTGGTGCTAATGCTTTGTCCGCAACGGATTTCCACAAACGGGATACGCGCCCTAACTGCTCGGCAAGTGAAAGCTGCATAAAGGTTGATAGTTCTTGAGTCATTGGAAACTTAATTTACTTAGCATGCTAATCAATATAACTTAGTTAGCATGCTAAGTAAATTATTTTATACGTAATGACTTGTACCTCTCTGCTCTTGGCATGCTTGAAAATCGCAATCAACTTAGTGAAATGGCTTGAATATTGAGGGAAAAAAGCGATGTAGTTCACCATCTCTTGGCATTACGTTCAGGGTTGCACACAGTCAGAATTTTGAGGGAATAGGTTTAGTCGCTGTGATTGAGGCTCGGCATGTGGTCCGCACAGGAGAATTTAATCAAGCCTGTAATTTGAATTGAATGGGACTCATCATTTGGCAAAGTGTCGGCGCACAGCTCAAAGAGCCGACGGGCATTTTCCCGTCACATGTTCTTTGCTAAGCGCTGCTCGTTAACTAGCCCGAGTAGATGGGCAGTTGCCGTAGCATCCGCAAGCGCTCGGTGATGGTCACGTAGTTCAATGTCGAGTGCAGTACATAATTTACCCAATGAATATGATGTGTGACCTGGTAAAAATTTTCGTGCAAGCTGAACCGTACACAATTTCGGTCTTTGAAATGTTCGCCCGTGTCTTAAAAAACTTTGTTTCAGAAATCCGTAATCAAAATTAACGTTATGTGCAACAAAAATCCCCTCTTGAAGCTTCTCTGCAACGACATCCATGATTTCGCCAAATGTCGGCGCACCTTGCACCATTTCATTACTAATTCCCGTAAGTCCAATAATAAATTGAGGAATTCTTCGTTCGGGATTTACCAAACTCGACCAAGAATCCACTATTTCACCATTTCTGTATTTCACAATGGCTATTTCAGTAATTCGATCATTTTGCGCTTTTCCACCGGTCGTCTCTAAGTCAACAACAACGTATAGCTGTTTGGGGTCGAGCTGCCATTGAACTGTTTGCACCCCAACCTTAAAGCCAGCCTGAATTAACGCACGGATTGAAACGAGTTGGTTTCGTCGAAGGACATCTCCCGGTGCTTTTATCTCCTCAAAACGAAGACCGGCTCCATCGACAATGACGAGATCAGGATAACCATCTTTTAATCCTTTGAAATCTTTAGTCATAGCTAAAAGATGGGCTTTTATAGACTCTATAGGTGCATTTTCAAGCAATAAAATTAAGAGCTCTAGCAATTCTGAATGCCAGTGAAACAGCGAGTTTGGTTCACCAAAATAGCGTGTTGAATGGTCAATTAGTAGCTTCTTTAGATCATTTGAGGTTTGAATTGACGCTAAACGTGTATCCACTTCATTTGCTAAAACACGATAAAACTGGTTTTGCTTTAGGACTTTCGGCGTACGCTGAAATTCATTGAACACACCTGATTTTTCATGCTCGTACAACTCACGCCAAAATACTAAACCAAATAGGACTCGCCACAGGGTATTTTCAACATGCAAAGCGGAAAATCCAAGCCGATGATAATATTCACATACGCCTTGTTCTACTTGATTCTTAAACGCTTCATCGATCGCCAACGTCGACACACTATTTCGAAGTACATCGGTGAGAATACTCGTTCGTTTGTGTTCAAATTTGCGTTGCCAAAAATCTTCAGCAAACAAAATCAGTTCTTCGTTTTCAGGCTCGGCCAGCACTCCCTCAAGCAACGATTTACACGTTGCAATATCGCCATTTTGGAAATGTCGCCGTATTTTCTTTTCAATCGCTTTAGGGTGCTCGCTTTGCATAAAACAGTGTTCTGCGAGTACTTCGTCAATTTTCTCTAACTTCGTAGACATTCGAAGGAGTAGATGGTGATAACGTTCAATTAACGCAGGTTCATCAATGTGTTTTAACTCGCTCAAAGCATCGAGTGCACTACGAGCCGTTGAAACCAATGCTTCTTCGACCATCGTTTTACTGATGGCTGTCCACTGTGACAAGTTAAAAGCAAATTGTGCAATGGCAATATCGTCGAAGCGCGCTTGCTGAAATGTTGATTTGTTTTGTCGTGTAGACAAGATCCCCATGTCACGCAATGAAAATTGATTAATTTGACCCGACCCTGAACCAAAGAATAGAAACTGCCAGTAGTCAAAATCAGTTTGTGACCCCAGAATAATAAACTGTTTGGCAAACTCACTATTAATAATTAACTCGCTGTATTGTGTGTCAGTCAGATAAGCCTGCCATTGAGCTTTCTTCGCTGATTTGCTTATCCCCGTTAAATTCAAATCACACGATAACGCTTGAAGCTGAGTTTTGTTTAAACTCAGCAGAAACTCATTAAGGTATTCAGAACTTAAGGAGCAAACCCATCCACTCTCAAACAGCTCCAAAATTCGCGTAGGTACATCATCTATTTCTTTATAAATAAGCGTTGTTTGTTCAAAAACTTGGTGCTTACGAGAAAACAGACGAATGAGCAAACACAAGGCATCTTCAGATAACACTTCGAGAGAATGAAACCGCGCCAACTGTGCTTCATTTAGCAGTGACAGGCTGGTACTGCGAATAAAATGCCTCAGTTCATTAAAATGAGTTAAGTAGTACTTTTCAGGTAAGATAACTTGAGGCATAACGGCTCATTACTGTTTTTTTAAACAGTATAACGAACTTACCTAAAATTGCTATGCTTCCATCGACTTGGCTGAAGCTAGAAAGGCATTACCGCTGATAACATTTCTTAATTCAAAAATGAACAACTCAATAATCCTAAAACTTTTAAGTAATTTTTAACAAAGAACACAGCTGTTATCTTTATAATCACGTACAAATTTTCAACACAAAAGAAACACAAACCTCACTCTTTATAAATAATTAAAAATAGTATTTACAACTCTATTTAATTCACCTACAGTACCCATTTTCTATACACAACAAGGAAAGACTATGAAAATCTCATTTAAGAAAAAAAGAATTAAAATCTCTATCGAGTGATAAATCTAAATTACTTTCGCCCAACACACCAAATGTATTTGGTGGCAACAATGGAGCAGGACCAAGCATTGGTAAAGTGTCAAAGCTCATTTATGCCTGTGAAAAAGAGTAACACGTAGCTTTTTGATGGCCTTGACTTAGTTCAAAGGCCATCAGTAAACATTTTCACGAACTAAATAGAGTTGAATTTCGTCATAGAAATAGGTTTAGAGACTCTTGAATAGAAATTTTCACTACACTGCTTTTGCATGAAAATTTAAGATTTAAACTTCTTCATAAAATGTTATTTATAAAATAACAGAAACCTTAAAAACACAACAAACGATTAAATAAAAATATAAAACAAAACCCATCAAACCAGCCATAAAATATAGAAAAAACATTAATGCATAACAAAACACAATATAGCTATACCATCAATTACTCTCATTAAATAACAAAAAATATAATGACGTGAAATGAATTAAATACACTATTACAGTAAAAAAGCCTAAAGCGATGAGTAAAAGGACGCATTTACAACTTACGTCCTTTGGATATTGAAAACCATTTTAGCTTCTGACACGCGTAAAAACAGCATGTCCATTAAAGGGTTATGAGATTGTCACATTGCATCTAACTTACACTTAATACGTGTCAGCCTTTCTAATGTGTAGTTATGCGCCTGTTGCGCCACTTCGTAGGCATTGGGGTACTCATTTGGCTTATCCACTTCTGGTATCCAATATTTTCGGCGAGACAGCCTTAACCCATGGTCGAAACCACCAACAGCATTAAAAATTTCCACCGCAATAGGTCCATCGAAATGCGTCAAAATTGGCGTAAAAATATCCTCCCAAGGTAACCAACAGTTCACCAAGTCACCTCTATCTGGGGGTGAAGCTTGCGCATAATGAAGACGTCCTTGGCCTGCAATTGCTTTGATTTGTTCTGCATAAACGGTTGGCCCATCCCCGTCGAGAATTTCTTGAGCGCTGTCGAGTACGACGCCAACCGTGGGATTCTCGATTCCGTCTAGGAATGACATCAATTGTGCCAGTTTATTTGGACCAGGGGTCTCCCAATGACTAATTGGTTCAATCGCTAGCTTTACACCTTGTGACTGAGCGTACCGGCCGAGAATTTCAAAACTTTCCTTCGCCGTGTCATATCGTTTGGCCAATTCGTCTTGCAGACCGTCGCTCCATACCTCTTCGCCATTTGGTGCCTTCACAACAAAGCCGCCATACGGTATTACCATCGGCCCCATCATAATTTCACCACCAAGGGCCTTGGTGATATCGACTCGTGACTTTAGATAGGCGATACCAGCTTCGCGAATGGCCTTACAGGAAGAACTTGGGTCACAATCAGGTGTTGCACCTACGTTTGTTGCCACTTTAATATGGTTAAACCCCTCTTCATCCATCCGCTTTCTAAAGGCTTGATAGGCTTTAAGCTCGTCCTCATAGGTAGGGTACTTGTAAGATGTTGTCTGCTCTCGACCAGGGTGAAATTCAAAACCACAGTAACCCATCGAAACTAGATGGCGCATGTGCACTATCGCCTGATCTAGAAATTCACCATCTTCAATCGAGAAGTTGGACCCGAACATAAAAAAGCTAAAGTACATGTCTGTTTTTTGCTGCATGTGCGTTTGCTCCTATTCCTTGGCGTTACAAACCAATCACTTCTCGCAAATATTTACGAGCCATCTGCGCGTAAAGTAATGGCGTCGCTTTTGCTGGGTCTTGTTCCGCTTCAACGACCAGCCAACCTGCAAAATCCTTATCAGCCAGCGCTTGTAAGATCTCTTTGAAATCAATGCAACCTGCAGGATCGCCCGGTACTGTGAAGACACCTCGCAATATAGCTTCTTTAAAGGAAAGGTTGTTGTCTAAGCTATAGTTCATCACATCTTGGCGAATATTTTTAAGATGAACATGTTTTATGCGGTCACTGTATAAGTTAATAAATTCGAGGTTATTGCCACCTGCGAAATGCAAATGCCCTGTGTCCAAGCATAAATGTACACAGTCGGGATCGGTAAGCTCCGCTAATCGTCCAATCTCGTCCATGGTCATGACACCGGTTCCCATGTGATGGTGATAGCACATTTTCACACCACAACAATTTGCTTTGTGGCCTAAGGTGTTTAAACCATCAGCAAGTCGCTTCCATTGATCATCGTTAAATTTCGGCGCATTTGGCACTAACGCTATTGGTTGTTGATGTGATGAACCACCCAACTCAGCAAGCACAAGATCACCACTTTGCATTTGTTTGATAAATTCAATTTCTCTATCGAAATTCTCAAGCGTACTTTGGTACATCTCATTAATCGTAAAATAAGTACTTACCCAAGGCTCTGACATTTTCAAATTGCGCATATCAAGTTCACGTTTGAGTATAACAGGATCCGTTGGATATTTGTGACCGCGGCTACATCCCTCAAACCCCGCTAAAGCCATTTCGCTAACAATTTGGCCAAAAGGAATTCCAATGTCGATGTCTGGAAAATCATCGTTTACCCAACCAGTGGGAGTGATCCCAAATTTGACTGCACCCGCTGGAAACATAGTGTGATTACTCATTTTAAACTTCCTGTCGTTGATGGTGTGAATTAGGTTCATGTTTGGACATGCAACGCGAGCCTACCTAAATTTAGTACTTGGCTTAAACTGCCAAGCATTGTCGAAATTGATTCTGGGTGGCTGGCTCCATGAACCATAACCAGGTCCCTTTGCACCAGACGGATTCGCATCAATTGCTTGCCAGAGTAGGCCTTCTGTATAGGATGCGGAGCTGACAAAAAACGTCGTATCCTGCTCACTCTTGCCAAAGTCTTCACGCCAACTGTTTGGCAATTGATACCATGTGCCTGTATACCAAAGCTTAATGAGGTTGCGCGCAACGGGGCCTAATTTCATATCCCCTAAAATTTGCTGACGAATACCATTGATAAACATTGTTTCATCGGCAGACGCCTCATAAACAGCACTAAACGTTGAAAGCAATTGTTCAACGATGTCCTCGCCGACAATATTAGTAAGTGTTTGCAAATAATCACTCACCTGCCCTGTCCCATTCAGCGCAAAGGCATTGAAATCGGTCAGTGCACCGGAAAGTTCAACAAACTGATGCACTTGATACTCTTCCTTGACCATTATGCTGTCTCCCAAGTTTTTATACTTTTTGCTTTTACACTTATCGAGTCATACCTCATCTCAAAGGTTGGTCCACCATTCATTAACGGATTGCTAGGTAAAGGATTTCGGATAAGCTGACTTGCACATTCTTTTAAACGAAACATGCCACAAACAGCGCCGATTAAATCCTCCTGACCTCCTCTAAAAGCACGGTTAATCGTTGTTAGAAAGGCCTGATAGTTTTCATTAAATTGCAGTGCGGCCTGTTTTAGTTCTGAGTCTTCAGGGAAATCGGCAACTTTCGGATTGCATTTCACGGGATATACGTTTTTGTAGTCCACCTCAAATTTTTGCCCCGTCGGATGCCCTGGTGAATCGCCAGTTTGGTAGTATTGCCCTAGCTTCAATTGCTGAAAACGGTAATAGTGAGACAACTCTCCTTGTTCATTAAATATTTGATGGGTATGCCCTTCACCTTGTTCAATAATCAATTCAAGCGCATTTAGTGCTGTTGTTTTGTCGAAAACTTCTACTACTTCCCCACCACCTGAGTAGTAATAGCGATTGGATACCTGAAACCGCGGATCACCTATAAATATGGTTTCACCTTTTCGATTTGCTTGATCTTCTAAATACTCAATGCCTTCTCGAATGGCTTCGTAAAAATCACCAATACTATAAAAACTGTAAGTAGACGATTTAAGAGGTTTGACTGCTTTCAATTCAAAAACATGGTGGTTACTTCTTTTGACACATCCTTTCAACTCACTGTCTAACTGTGGTCCCCGCTTTGAGGGTCGTTCAATTTGAAGGAACGTATCGAGTGTTGTAGAAGAAAACTTATCAATAGAAACTAAAAACTCAGACTCTCCATCAGGCAGATAGGTTGGGTAACTTGGCACAAAATCCTGTGCTTCAAAATCTGGATGTTTCCCCAGTGCATTTAATACATTCGCAGCCAGCGTAATATGGAGCATTTCTTCCACCAATACTGCCCGAATAATTGCGCTTGCTTCTGGGTTTGTTTCAGTCTTTATGCTGTATAAGGCAGTTAAATAAGGCGGAATTGTAGCGTGCTCCAACTGTACTGCGGCATCGAGCATTTGATACAAATCTTCTATACAATTTATCACTCTGTCACTCATGGCCTGCTTCCTTTGCTAGTCGAAAATCGGAATTTGAGACAATTTTCACGGACTGCTTACTAATTTCATCCAGAATGTATTCACTCGTTTTAAAGCACAGTGCAGCTAAGGTTAATGTGGTGTTCGACGTACCGATACTTGGCATACTGCCTGACCCCACCAAGTACAAATTTGGGTGATCCCACGAGCGTTGATGTTCATCAACCACTGAATTGTCCGCACTTGTGCCCATCACGTGAGTGCCAGAGAAATGATTTCCACCTCTAAAATAGTAGTTTTCACCTTGGTAGTTGAAGTAGCCGTAATCAAGTGGTGAATAGCTAGAGAAATCTTCCGCTCCAAGACGTTGGAAAAACACCTTGGACGTCTCGCGCGAGTATGCAATACCCGCTTTGGAATAATCGGACAGATTGTAGTTGATAATGGGGCGCATGTTCCCAAGCGCATCTTTGTACTCAGGGTCCACAGTAACTCGATTACTCTCATCCGCAACTTGCTCAACCATATAAGCAAACAACAATTGATTTGAAATACGATCTACAACACTTTTGCGCAACTCTTTACCGAATCGATTTTGTTCATCAACTAAGGTTTCAATATCCGTAAACGGTGAACCTGTCGCCCATCCCCAACCATCATTATGAATATCAATACCAAAAGGAGCTTGTTTTGCGCGGCTACGGCCATAACGAAAATCTGCAACACCAGACGTACACTTAGTACCACGCATAGTCCCAGCCGCTTCAGGCAATAGACCCCAAGCCAACAGATAGGTATGGTCCATTAAGTTTTTACCCATCAAACCACTTGAACTCGGCAATCCTGACGCCAGCATTAATCTGGCGTTTTCGATTGCATTGGTGGCAAGAATATATTTGTCTGCGCTCACTTTCGCGAGCGTAAACTCAGAGCGTTCAGTACTCGAGTAATGTTTAAATTCGATGTGCTTAACACTGTGATCATCGCGATTAACCACAACTTTGCTCGCTACCGCCTGAGGTAAGAAATCGACTAACCCAGTCCGCAATGCATCTAATAGTGTTTTTCTTGCATCGTACTTTGCTTGGACAGGGCAAATCGGTACGCAATTATTGTTACCTTGACATCGGCCTCCTTGTTCGACTTGATGCGAGCTAATTGCACCAACAGGCTTGAACCCACTACCATTGTCATAACGTTCATTGGGTATTCCATTTCGACCTTGTGGGAAAGGCCGGACAGTAACTGTATGTGTTTCGCCATACAGTTCAAACTCGGCGCCATCAATGCCTTTGCCAACGATTTTGTCTAGGTAGGATGGTGGTAAGCCATACATAGGGTAAACGTAATTTTCTTCATACTTAATACCGTAGAACCCTTGCTCTTCCACATTAGCAGACACGCCAATTTCCCGTTCAGCTAGACGATAGTAGGGCATTAAATCGTCGTAGCTGATAGGCCAATCTAGTCCAACGCCATAGGTACTCTTTATCGCAAAGTCTTCCGGCAACATTCTGAGAATTTTTGCTTCCCAGTGCATCGTAGTGCCGCCAGTTACTCGTGTGTACGTACTATCTAATGCCAAAGGACCTCTTTGCACCATATAGCCCTTTGTATCATCAACTCCCGGTGTCAATTTGCTCACATCAGTTGATCTTGGCATTGGGGCATTTGGGTTTTCAGGGTATGGGGCGTTGTTGTCTTTAGAGGGGTTTCGGTAGTAGTTACTTACGTACTCTTTAAATCCGGTGTAGGTCATGTCTTTGGCGGGCGCGGCTTCGAGTATTAATACTCTATACCCTTTCTGAGTGAGCTGTTTTGCAAGTATTGCCCCACTTATCCCTGAACCAACGATGCAAGCGTGATACTCAGATTTATTTGAGCGTTCAATCGCTTGTTCTAAAGTGATTTGTTGCAGTGTCGAAATTGAGTCGTTCATTTAGCCTTTCCTTTGCTATCACCCATTAACAACTTGGTTAACATTTTAGCTAGAGTGAGTGTAGCAGAGATTTCAAAAAGCAAATTAATTGTTGGAATCAAACATCACGGTTCAATTAGCGAAACCTCAACAAACATCAAAATTAACAACAAAATACCTAAAAATAAGACCAAATTCACACAAAAAGTAAAAATCCAAGAATTTCAAAGGCAAACTTATCGAGACAAATAACTCAAAAAAATATTTTCGATAGCAAATCAATCATTTGTTAAATAGTTATTAATTTTCAAGAGAAGAATCGAAAATCGTGTTTATACTTTGAGTGCGCTTAGATGCGTATACAACGGATTGCGAATGTGAGGCTTGGAGTAATTTAAATTAGTTGTATGTTTGGCTTCTCACACAAACATTCCGAGAATTTGAAATCTATTCATTGAGTTGATCTTGGAAAAGTTATGACTAATCAAACAAATACAGCACTGTCTGCGGAAAGCGAATGTGCAACGTCTATCGCCGCAGAACCATTGGACAAATGGGCAGTATCGGCACGTCAACACGTACTTGAAAAGATGATAGCTAACATCTCTCCTGACGATGGCGAGCGTGGCGCAGTACTGGCTTCTCCATCTCGGTCTAACCCTAACTACTACTATCACTGGATCCGTGACGCGGCTCGAACAATGAGCGAAATTGCAAAACTAAATGGTTTAGATAAGAAAAATTTTAAAGACCAAAACTATGAAAGAATGATTGAGTACGTTGAATTCTCCAAGATCAATCAAACTACCCCAACAATAAGCAATAGCCCTGGCGAACCAAAATTTAAAGTCACAGGTCAAGCGTTTAACGGTCCTTGGGGTCGCCCACAAAATGATGGGCCTGCACAGCGCGCCCTTACCTTGACACGTTGGGCAAATATTTTGCTTGCGAACAATGAGAAAGATTATGTCACTGGGACGTTATATGACGGACAAGAACCTTCTTTTAGCCTTATCAAAGCCGATCTGGATTTCGTCGCAAACCATTGGCAAGATCCGTGTTTCGATTTGTGGGAAGAAGTAGATGGCACGCATTTTTATACGCGTATGCTACAACGAACAGCACTTCGCGAAGGCGCTGATCTCGCTACGCTATTGAATGATAAAGGAGCGGCTGATTACTACAATCAACAAGCTACCTTAATTGAAAATGCGTTTGACGACTTTTGGAATGAAGAAAAACGCTACTACGTCGCAACACTAAATCGCGTTGGCGGCTTAGACTATAAAACATCAAATCTCGATGTTGCAACGACACTAGGCGTGTGTCAGGCATTGTCAGACTCCCACCCATTTTTAAGTGCAGACAACGATAAAATTCTGGCAACCGCTTATGCGCTCCATCAAGCATTCAATCCTTTATATCCGATAAATTCTATAGAACACATTGAATCTGGAGAGCCGGTTGCTCCGGGAATTGGACGTTACCCAGAAGACAAATATGCGGGCAGCGCACCACTTGGTGAAGGTAATCCATGGTTTTTGTGTACTGCATCATTGGCAGGTGTTTGCTACAAAGCTGCGGCACTCTTTGCTGAGCAAAAAACGATTGAAATCACGCCATACAATGCTGACCAATTGAATCTCGCGGCACAATTAATTGACGAAAATGTAATTCTCAAGTCAGGTGACAATTTCAATAACAAGACAAAAGTATTCAAAACCATCTTACTTGGTTTAAAAGCGTTAGGTGATGCTTACCTGCGACGCATTCAAATCCATGCAGGTGAAAATGTCTCGTTATCTGAGCAGTTTAGTCGCTATAACGGATACATGACCAGTGCAAATGACCTTACGTGGAGTTATGTATCTGTTGCTATCTGCATTGACTTACGCAACGCACTCAAAATTTAAACATGCCGGAATCTAAGCCAAAACGTTTTGGTTTTCGGACCGCCTTATTCTTCACAATCCCGTTGTATGTGATGAGTGCTGTGCCCGTATCGATAGCGCACAGCTAACCCGATTGGAAATGGCGTCATCTGCCATTTCCATCTCTAACAATACGGACGTTGAATGAACTCTCGAATCACGCGTGAAATAAACGCAATTGGTCTCATTAAATATCAACGAAACTCGCTACTTACGAATTTAGTGACACGTTGTTCGATGTTAGAAAGACCAATTCACCCAGTTCTGTCTAATCTCAACGCCCCCTTTAAGCTTTCTAAGTTTTTTAATTCATTACAACTACCCAAAAGAACTCGGTGCCAAATGTCAGTGTCACCTTGTTTTGTGTCCAATCATCAGTCCCTTATTGACGTAAACTAACCCGTGAGCAACAAGACATGAATATACCTATTACCGCCCCAATTAAGATAATGGTAAAACGCGTGAACGATGTACGTATTCACACGTTCATCTCTTCCTACGAAGGCGACAACATTGCCAATGCGACACATATCATTGAAAGCAAAAATGTGCTGGTTTTAGTTGATGGCCAATTTTTGAAACCGTATGCAAAACTCTTTCGGGAATATGCGGATAGCCTTAAAAAGCCGATTGCTCGACTGTACTTATCTCATCGCCACCCAGATCACTGGTTTGGGTTAGGGGATGCATTCAGCGATATTGAAATCTATACACTGCAAGAAACCATTGACTTTCTTAAAGAAAATGGAGAAGCGTCTCGAGAAGATCATATTCCCAAGCTTGGCGATCTTGCACCTGATACAGTCGTTATACCGAAAAACGCGGTCAAACCTGGTATCGAGGTTGTTGATGGTGTGACGTATATTATTGAGAAAATTGTCGATACTGAAATTGACTACGGGATCACATTAAAGCTACCCGATTTGGGCGTCTATATCGTTCAAGATTTAATCTACAGTGGCACGCATCTCTACCTTACTAAATATTTAGACCACTGGATGGCGCAGTTTGAAGACATGCTTACGTCAGACTACGACTTGTTTCTGCCAGGTCATGGCGAACCAGCAGATAAAAAAGAGGTAACGGAAAACCTTAAGTACCTCATTGCAGCAAAACAAGCCATGGCCGATGGATTAAAAGATGAGGCATTTAAAGCCTTTATGTTGCAACGCTTTCCCACGCGCCAATGCCCCGCAATTTTCAATATTTATCTGCCCCGCTTATTTGACGGCGCTAGTGACTTTTAATCGGTTGTAATTACGCTTTTTCACTAAAAGGAGATTAAGCATGGAAACAAAATATACTGTAGGGCAATACCTTACTGAACGACTTGAACAGCTCGGTTTAGGTCATCTATTTTCGATTGCCGGGGATTACACGATTGAGTGGATCAATGAACATATTGAACCAAGTAGTATTGAGACTCGTCGAGGAAGTTAACGAACTGAATGCAGGCTACGCGGCTGACGGTTACGCAAGAATTAAAGGTATCGGGGCGATGTGCTTCACTTATTCAGCAGGCACACTAAGTGCGGTTAATGCGGTAGCTGCAGCGTACGCTGAGCGTGTACCGGTTGTAGTCATTAATGGGGCACCAAGTATTAAGAAACGCCTAACCGCCCAACAGACCGGATTCATTTATCACCATATGCTTGACGGCGAAACCGATTTAAATGTTTACAAGAATATCACCGCGGCGGCCGTAAAACTGGATAACCCTGATTTAGCACCAATGCTGATTGACTTAGCACTGACTCAATGTATTTCTCAAAAAAGACCAGCCTACATTGAGCTGTTAGAAGACATTGTGCAATTACCCTGTCAACCACCTCAAGGAAAGTTGAAGCCTACCACAGTGATTGCTGATGACTCGAGCGTTAGCGCTGCGGTAACAAAGCTAAAAACCCGTTTGGAAAATGCCGAAAAACCTGTGGTTTGGCTGGGTGCCGAAATTGATAGAATGGGACTACATGAAGAAGCAAAAGCACTTATAAAAAAATTAAACCTTCCTTACGTTACTGAACTTATCAGCAAAGCCGTCGTGTCTGAAAATGATCCCTTGTTTGCTGGGGTCTATGACGGACAAGCATCCTCTATGCTCACTCAGTCATTAATTGCGAATTCGGATTTTGTGCTTGGCTTAGGTGTTTGGCTTTCTGACATCAACTCCTTAGGTGCAACGGTTGACTACGATAAAACAGCACTAGTGTCTTGGGATACCGTTAAATTCGGCACGTATTTTGAGGCCCAAGTTCCGCTTTCAAGTTTTATCGCTAGTCTGATGTCGCAATCCATTCAATGCTCGACAACTCAATGTATTGAACCTGCCCAAGTAACCCCTGTTGAACACTTCAGTGGTGCTATTTCTTACCAAGGTTTCTATGACTTTGTCCAAAGCAAAGAATTCATTAACGACAATGTGATTGTTGGTAGTGACGCAAGCTTAAACTTCTTTGGCGGCATTTTGTTAAAAGTGGGCGCACCTCGCGGTTTTGTTGCACAACCTACATACTCGTCGATTGGTTACATTGGTCCTGCAGCAACGGGGTTGAGCTTAGCCAAACAATCTCATCAGCGCGTTGTTGCATTCACAGGTGATGGCGGCTTTCAGATGACGGTGCAATGTTTGTCCACGCAAACGCGTTTCTCGCTAAACCCAATTATCTTTATCATGGATAACGGCGTTTATGGCGTTGAACAATGGCTTTATGACGCGGAGATATTCTCAACGGATCAGGCATTTTTCGAATCATGTGTCTTACACCGCTGGGAATACAGCAAACTCGCGGAGGTATTTGGCTGTAAAGGCTGGGTGGCCAACACCTACGACGAGCTAGAGAATGCAATGTCCGCAGCACTCGACAATGTGGATAGTCCGTCAATCATTCAGGTCAAAGTGCCGCAAAAATCTTTGCCAAATAATGCAAAATGGAAGAAAAAATAAGCTAATGTGTTTGCTAAAAGCTCGATTAGGCGGTCTCAATGTTGTTTTTTGAGGTCGCCTCTATTGTTTAATGTTTAACTCGATAGGCATCAATGCTTAATTCACTTTTGCCTTCCAATTCCCGCAATTTAAGTAAACGTAGCCTTTCCTAGATTAGCACATCACTTTGAAGAAGGTTATCGTATATCTCACAAAGCGCTGTTTGCTAGTTTATTACGTGTAAGGCGCACGCCTGTTTAAGCACAGAACAAGCGGGATAGCAGCAACAAAAAATACCATTGTTAGCAACCAAATAGCGCCTGTCCATTTGTCTTTAACGATATAGTAAAACGAAGAAAACAGCAGAGGAGCAATAATGGAAGCAAGGCTCACGATGGACATCAGCATTCCTTATAACTCTCCTTGATATGCTGAAGATGTTCGTTTGGCTGCTAAAGCTTGCAACACAGGCGTGCCAATAGTGCCCAATGAAAACAATGGAATGAACCAGTAAACTTGCCATCCTTGCCAAACCACAGCAAGCCCAAACAGCGACACGCATGCACAACTTAGTCCTAACAATACCGTATTGACGTCACCCAACCGTTGTTTAGCGAAATTAGCCAAGTATGCCTGAACAATAATCTGACACACTCCGAAAAATGCAAGCGACACGCCGATTGATAATGCACTCCAATGAAATGTGTCTGCTCCCCACAGCGCCCAACACACTCCATAGGCCTCGCCAGTCGCACTCAACAAAAAGAACAACAACATCAAAGGTTGCAGCGTTTTATCGGTTGCAAACATACTCAGTTGGCCAAATAAGTTTGTTTTGGCTAGAGTCGTTTCGTTATTTCCAGCTAAATTTGATTCTGGCAAAAAAATCATGGCTAAAAGAAGGTTTAACATTGTAAGAAATGCCGCAGCTATAAAGGGCACTTTTACATCATACTCCCCTAATACCCCTCCAAGTATGGGGCCTATTAGGAAGCCTGTTCCAAACATCGCATTCAACATTCCATAACGTTGAGAACGCTGGCTTGAGGTGGAGCGATCGGCAATATATGCACAGGCAACAGCCATTGTTGCACTAGTCATTCCTGCAACTGCGCGACCAACAAACAATACCGTCAAACTTGATGAGATTGAAAGCATGACATAGTTGACAGAGGCACCGGCTATCGACAAAACCAAAATGGGTTTGCGTCCAAACTTGTCGCTTAGTGCGCCTAAGACAGGTGAAAAAACAAATTGCATGGCCGCGTACAATGCGGACATTACGCCAAGATACATGGCGGCACTATCAGCATGTGTCGTTTGCTCAAGTAAAGCAGGTAAAACGGGAAAAATTAAACCAATGCCCATGGCATCAAGTATTACAGCAAGATAAATTACAATTAGCGATTTAGTCATCGTGTACAGTCCTGAAAAATCAGGCTAACACTTAAATAGGTGCGCGTTAACCTGACCGCATCCATGAAAAGATGCTGGAGTAAACGCTGACCATGTAGAACGCTACAGGGATGTGTGTTGCCAACTCGCATTGACAATTTTTCGCGAAGAGCAAAAGTCTATATTACGTTCGCCATTAAAACAACGCTTTCAAAAATAAACCTCCAACCGATGGCCTTGATGCTCCGAGAGCAGTGATCTGTTTATACCCGATGGTCGATTCACAACCCTTTTAATCTTTTCAACTGAATCATTACCACAGATACTGTATATAAACACAGTTAAATGTTATGCTATTTGCAAAAAATAACACCTAAACAGGACAGAAATAGTCATGCTTCAACACTTAGAACCAAACATGCCTCACGATTTCGATTTTATAATCGGAGAATGGGATGTAACGCATCGCCGATTGAAGAAAATTTTATGTAACTGTCAAGATTGGTACGAGTTTAAAGGCCAATCTTCGACTGTAAAAACGCTAGGAGGTTTTGGTAACGTCGAGGATAACCACCTTCACTTCCCAGACTCATCAGTGAGGGCGAAGGCGATTCGGTCTTACAATGCGACTACAAATGAATGGGCAATTTGGTGGTTGGATGGACGTAACCCGAGCACGCTAGATACACCTGTCGTTGGTCAGTTTTCAAATGGTATTGGTCATTTTTTTGCTGATGACCAATATGATGGAAAACCAATAAGAGTACGATTTATATGGGATTCAACCAATCCAGAGCTCCCAAAGTGGGAACAGGCGTTCTCTGATGACAATGGAAACACATGGGAAGTCAATTGGCAGATGACGTTCAGAGCGAAAAGTGGAAAAAACAAAATTTAAGTATCTGCACCAATTTCATTATTTTTATCGAATCGATTTCTACAAAGTAGCCTGTATAGAAACGTATAAAGTCGTCAAAGATGGCATTTTATACTTCGCGGTATCGCTGCTAGAACAAGCAAACTCGCAGTCAAGCTGAATGCGTTTCTCTACAACTGTCGGGTGCAATAAATGAAAAGTCGTCTAACCTAACCGCGTATTATGGGCCGGAAGCAGTCATCGGTTACACCACCATTTTGGGCGATCAGATGCGCTTCCAAAACAGGAGTGTATCAATGGGCGCTTCCATGTTTGCAAAACCAAGGATAAGCGGTACAGCGTCAATATTTGAACACTACGTTATTTGTTGCGGTTTGTATGATTACTTAAAATACCAGCCACGGCTAATGAGAAACCTAAAACTATCGCTAAAATTGCACAAGAAACACCTGCTTGCTGACCTGTAATGTTGCCAGAAATTAACTCTAACTGCACGGCAGTAAAGCTAAAATATGACCCGAGTAGCGCGCCTCCCACCCCAAAAACAACTCCAATAGATTTTACATTTTTCATGAAAATTCCCTATTTCATTTGAACACATATAGCTTAGTACAAGAAAGAGCAACAGAAAATGTCGGTATGCACAATTTGCAATACATGCTGCTACCCATTTTGTTGCCAATATTTGGGGGATTTGCCTTTTATAGCGACATAAGAAAATGGCCAAAGTACAAACCCCACCACCAAAAGATTAATGATACTTGCAAAGACAAAACTGACAGTACGTGCCTCGAATATCAATGCATGAAGAGAATATGCGCCTGCAATTAAAAATAATACAGCCACAGGTATCGCAAGAATCCGTATCACAGGATTGACTTTCTGCCCCGGCTTTAACAGTTTTTGAATTTCAAATTTATCCATATTTTAACATTCCATATTTTCAATTGATGACGCAAAGCACTATGCTTAGGGGCAAAAAAGTTTGGCTAAACTGCGCGAAGCGCGAGCCAAGCTTGTAAAATTCTTGCTTGAATGCCTTGTATGGATAATACACCCATCTTAATTACTCTTTTTATACCGATTTAGGGTAAGGTGAGGCCCAAGCTTTAGCTGCAACTAAAGCCTTCTTTTACAGTAGTTCGATTGAGTGATGGCTCCTCCATTGAGAGACCGATAACAAGAAAGAACGCTGTAAAAGACTCCAAGCATCACACTCGAATAGTCTACTGGGCCTCGAGTCCGCATTATGCAAGCAAGAGTTAGCTTATATGAACACGAAACCAAATCAAAGCATTAACATTGGCGTTGATACCGGTAAATTTAAACTTGATATTTACATCCGTCCGCTGGATATCTACTTCACCGTTTCTAACGATGACAAAGGGATTAAAGAAGCTATTAGCAAGATTAAAAAGCACCAGCCTGAGCGCATTATTATTGAAGCAACAGGTCGCCTTGAAATGTCATTCATTATGGCATGCGCTAAAGCTGGTTTACCTTTTGTAATTGCCAATCCTGTCCACGTAAAACGCTTTGCCGGGGCGATTGGTCAACGTGCAAAAACCGATAAACTCGATGCTAAGCTGATAGCCCATTATGGCGAGGCTATTAAACCTGCACTCTCTCAGCTCAAGCCTGAGAATATGCAGCTTATGAGTGATTTAGTCGCGCGTAGAAATCAATTGCTCGTTATGCAAACTATGGAGAAAAATCGACTCCAAATCTTGCCAAAAGAACTCGCTACAACGATTAAACCTATCCTGACTGCATTTAAAAATCAGATAGCTAAAATAGAAAGTAAAATCGTCAAATTAATCGAGTCATGCCCTGAATATCAAGCAAAAAATCATCTACTTCAAAGTATGAAAGGGATCGGTAAAATAGCTGCTGCATCCATCATTAGTAACCTACCTGAGACTCGGTTATATGACCAATAAACAAGCATCCGCATTAGTGGGGGTTGCACCAATAAACCGAGAAAGTGGTCGCTTTAAAGGGATGCGAAAAATACAAGGTGGGCGTCATCAAGTGAGGACCGTTTTATACATGGCCATGATGTCGGCAATACAATCTAACCCGGTTTTTAAAGGCCAATATCAAAAACTAGTGGCCGCCGGAAAACCGAAGAAAGTAGCACTCATTGCCTGTGTTAGGAAGATGATTGTTATCTTAAATTCGATGCTAAGAGACGGGGTAATTTGGGAAGCGCCAAAAGTCTAAATTTAACTATTGACGCCATAGTCTCTTGTTAGCTGTACTGTAATCCGTAACCACATATAAGCCAAAAATATTTTCTTGAACTTCAATCATAAGCTCGTTACCTACTGATTGAGAATTCCAAAATTTTTCACCGACTTTTAGATCCAACATACCGTATTCTGCCGGAGCAATAGCCAATATATAGCTAGTCGATTTTCCTCTGCTAATTCTTTTTTCGGTTATTTCTGTATTCAAGTAGTTAGGCTCACCAACTAACATGTAAGAATTCGAGAAACCTATAACCGCGAGAAAAAAGAACATATACGTTGTCTTACGCTGGCTTCTAAAAAAATTCCTTTTATCTACAAAACTATCCCAAAGTTCAGAACGATTACGCTTTTTGTGCAAGATAAGCCCTACGATTAAACCAAATAGAGCTGTTCCTAAGGCTAGTTCGAAACCATAAAAGGTGCTGTTCACGGTTTCGATTGAAAACCAAACACCTAATATTAGGAAAATAAACCACAGAAATTGAGACGTTTTATCAGATTTCATAAGTACAGCTAACGCCTTACTAATGGGCGCATAAATGCTTGGCTATAATTAGCGACGAAGGAGCACAAGCCAAGCGTTTTGCGTCCTTTTGAGTAACTTGTATGGATAATACACCCATCTTAATTACTCTTTTTATACCGATTTAGGGTAAGGTGAGGCCCAAGCTTTAGCTGCAACTAAAGCCTTCTTTTACAGTAGTTCGATTGAGTGATGGCTCCTCCATTGAGAGACCGATAACAAGAAAGAACGCTGTAAAAGACTCCAAGCATCACACTCGAATAGTCTACTGGGCCTCGAGCTCGCATTATGCAAGCAAGAGTTAGCTTATATGAACACGAAACCAAATCAAAGCATTAACATTGGCGTTGATACCGGTAAATTTAAACTTGATATTTACATCCGTCCGCTGGATATCTACTTCACCGTTTCTAACGATGACAAAGGGATTAAAGAAGCTATTAGCAAGATTAAAAAGCACCAGCCTGAGCGCATTATTATTGAAGCAACAGGTCGCCTTGAAATGTCATTCATTATGGCATGCGCTAAAGCTGGTTTACCTTTTGTAATTGCCAATCCTGTCCACGTAAAACGCTTTGCCGGGGCGATTGGTCAACGTGCAAAAACCGATAAACTCGATGCTAAGCTGATAGCCCATTATGGCGAGGCTATTAAACCTGCACTCTCTCAGCTCAAGCCTGAGAATATGCAGCTTATGAGTGATTTAGTCGCGCGTAGAAATCAATTGCTCGTTATGCAAACTATGGAGAAAAATCGACTCCAAATCTTGCCAAAAGAACTCGCTACAACGATTAAACCTATCCTGACTGCATTTAAAAATCAGATAGCTAAAATAGAAAGTAAAATCGTCAAATTAATCGAGTCATGCCCTGAATATCAAGCAAAAAATCATCTACTTCAAAGTATGAAAGGGATCGGTAAAATAGCTGCTGCATCCATCATTAGTAACCTACCTGAGACTCGGTTATATGACCAATAAACAAGCATCCGCATTAGTGGGGGTTGCACCAATAAACCGAGAAAGTGGTCGCTTTAAAGGGATGCGAAAAATACAAGGTGGGCGTCATCAAGTGAGAACCGTTTTATACATGGCCATGATGTCGGCAATACAATCTAACCCGGTTTTTAAAGGCCAATATCAAAAGTTAGTGGCTGCAGGAAAACCTAAGAAAGTAGCACTCATTGCCTGTGTTAGGAAGATGATTGTTATCTTAAATTCGATGCTAAGAGACGGGGTAACTTGGGAAGCGCCAAAAGTCTAAATTTAATTATTGACGCCATAGTCACTTGTTATATTGCGATTACTTTAATGCTTGCTCTATTGCACATTGCAACAAGCCTTCATCCTCACATAGTTCGCGGTAATCTGCTAGAGGCAGATTACCCTCGTTGTATTGTTTTTCGAAGAAAATTCGTAAGCGCCATTCATCAGGGGCGACCTTGTCGAAATCAAAATCAATTCCGCCGACATCAGCCGTTCGATAGATATCTACTCCGATACCATGTGTACGATACATCCAATTAGTTCCAGGAATTGGTTTTGCTCCACGATATTTAGATTGGAGAATATCTTCAGCTTTTTCTAATTGGAAAGATTGAACTAGTAGTTCTTCAGCCCATTTTCTTTGGGCAAACCACAGAGGAATAATCTTCCTGATTTTTTCGAAATTATCCATATGCTCCTAAGCAATATAACGCCCGGCTCTGCGGCTGTTAAAAGAGGAGGCGAAGCCGGATCTTTTAACAGTCCGACAGCAGCTGCTTGTTAGGTGCTTCACACCTAGCCCTCCTTTCTCCACCTTTCTACTATTTTATCAAACGTAATATCTTTCCAACTTTCAGCCCATTCCTTGTAAGTATCGATGCTTGCAGACTTAGGCTCAGGATTTGGCTTTGGCAACTGAACTAGACTTGGAATAATTACAGAATCACCAACAACAAAGGCTTCGCCTTGGTTGAGCGATGGCAGCAAATCTATAAGGCTACTTGAGCTATCAGGCAACAAAGCTTTGATGTAGTTCTGATCGACTCTATTTGTAAGTCGCATCGCGATGAAATTATTGCACTGTGAGAAAATTGTTTCTGACACTTCTGACGGGCGTTGGCTCACAACCATTAGGCTCAGACCGTATTTACGCCCTTCTTTTGCAATTCTTTCAATAGACTTCTTAGAAGCCTTAAATTCGGCGCCGCCAGTCTTTGGAATGTAGTTATGTGCTTCCTCGCACACAATCAAAAAAGGAATATCGTTGGTTTGATTTGTAGAATGCCTTATCTTCGAATAATGGAATGCAAAGTCAAACATCAATCGAGATATAAGACTTACGGTTATGCTCAAAACTTCGAATGGTATTCCACTCAAGTCAACAACAGTAACATTGGATTTATCGATATACCCTAAAAACTGTTTAATTACTTCACTGAAGCCATTCGTTTTAAACGCTGTACCATCGTCTTTAACAGGCTTGAGTAAAAAGGCCAGCCTCTTATCGTTTAACTTGGTCTCTAGTCGTGAAATAAACCGATCAAACTCACCATTAAAACCTCCCTCCTTTGAAACCTTTGCACCAAGAGTTTCATGCTTCGCATTTCCAGTTGATGATAAAAAGTTAATCTTATGCCATAGACGCTCTTCGTCATATTCAATTTCTTCATCAAGTGTTGCAAAGTATTTTAGTGAGTTTTTTTCATAAACAGTTAAATTATTCTTGTTGTAAATATAGTTATAAACTTCATCAATACTGAAAAACACAGGAGAGTCATATGTAACTTTATCCAACTCTGGATTATGTTTCTCTTTATTTAAAATAACGGCTTGCTTAAACTGGGATAGCTGATTGTGTGAATTTTGCTCATTGCTTTCTATGAAAATAGACTCTAATTCTTCAGCATTCATTAGCCAATATGGGAGTTTCAGATTATCAACATCTAGTTTGTTTAGGCTGAATTTTTCACTTTCATCAACGGTGAAGGCTGACGAATACTCTGAGTGAATATCAAAAATTATAACGTGTGAGTTTTTTTGACTTTCTCTATTCGAATTTTTTGCATTGGCGATACCAACTGCATTTTGAATGAGACTAGACACAGCGCACGACTTGCCAGATCCGGTAGACCCCACCACCCCGATATGTTTGCCAAAAAACCTATCACCATCTATACAAAACGGTACGGTAGGGTTGCCTGACAGGCGACCAATCTCAAATCCAAAGCTGCTATCATCTGAAAATATTAGGGAAAGATCTTCTGTACCAAAGGTATGTACAATCTCCGTAGGGACAGGCAAAACTTGAGTTCCTCTTTTAAATTCAAGTTTATCGTCATTATTTATTAGAGCTCCGATTGGTGAAGCCTCTATCACAAAGCTCCATTCGACAGCACCATCTTTTTCTGATTTTTGAGCCGTCAAATTGTTTACAATGGCAACTGCATAGTTCTGATTACCATCTTCAATCTTTAGGAATTTACCAACTTGTAAATCAGTCTTGTTTTCTTCTAGTGTCTTAAGATTACCAATTCCAATTGTTACCTTATCTGGCGAGCTTGATAATACGTGTCCAACTTTACTCATGGCTATTTCTCATCCCTATTACATATTCAAGTTCGTTAAAGTTGCTTGTTCCAACTTGATAAAAGTTCACATCCGTTAGCTCAATATTATTAGGAGTCTCGCTGCTAACCAAATACAAGTCATCACCTTTTCTATGATTTATTGCTTCTTTTTCAGCGTCCATTGCTAATAACCTAAGATCGAATTCACGCTCTTCAATATTATTTCTGATTATTATTCTCATAGGGTCTCTGAAAAAATGATCGACTTCAAAATCGTTTCCAATAAGCCCTGTATTTGCTTTTATTCCCTTCTTGTACAATCGAGACTCAAGATCCCTGATTGCGTAAAAATTATCATTAATAATGAATGTAGGTGCCTTGAGATGGCTCGGTTTCGAATAGTATTTCTTTATGTAATTCCCGAAAAATACAACAACCTTCTCTTCATAATCATCAATGTCATTTTTGTTAATATAAAAATATCTGTCTCGGCTGTTTTGAGAGAAAAAACTGGAGAGCTGTTGTTTGATACGTTTAAGTATTTCACTCCGATTTTTTAGTGCTAGCGTCCATTTAGATATTGCTGTATGTGTGGCGTTTGAAAGGTAGCTATATAATTTTGCCTTAGTTATCTGTCTATCGGCTTCATTTTTAGTGCTCGACAATTTCGCAATTATTGATATCGAATTTGGGTAAAGTAAAGTACCAACATCACTCCCTTGAATTCCGAGCAACTCTAGAGCATCCTTCGTGCTATCTTCGATTTCATCCAAAGAAGGGCCAAAAACAATCCTTGTATTCTTTAAGAATTCATCCTTATCGAATGTTCCTGAGATCCTAGATGCGATCTTTAATAGTGATTTATCAGTGGTCGCTAACGCAGAGTCTAGGGTTGAAAGCTCAATACTTCTCTCGCCATGAGTTTCATTCGGGACATAAATAAAAATTGTGTATTTAATCTTTGCTGTTGGATTCTTGTCGTACGCTTCGGCCATTTGGAGCAAAGGCTTAAATATTAGGCTTGGTGTGAATTTTTCTTTGGACTCATGATATTTGCATTGAATGGCTTCCAGCTCGCCACTGGCGGACAGAACATCTACGTCTTCTACAACACCTTCGACAGTAATTACATCCTCATCGTCCGCATTAGCTATCTCAAGAATAGTTTTATTAAATTGATATAAAAATCCTTTAATTGTGCTATCTGCAATTCTATCTGACATTAAGCATTACATCCCTTTGTTTGTTGTTTCGCCAGTGCTAGTTTGGCACCTAACGCCCGCATAACGGGCTAGTAAAGCTTGGCTAAAACTGGTGAGGCACGAACCAAGCCAAGCTTTATTAGTCCTCGCGTTGATGCGTTTGTTAGCTACATTCTCATTCGAGTTGCTTGAACTTGTTGCTTGGCTTTTTCTTGCTCTTGTTTAATTTTTTGTTGTAATTTTTGCTCTAGCTTAACTGCTTCAGCAAATTCAAGAAGGGACATACACTTTGTAACGGTTGCATCCTGACTTACCCCAGCCACAAGACCAAAGCTTCCGGCACCGCTTTCACTATTTTTCTTGTGTGATACAAATGCGTTGATATATTTAATAAAACTGTCTTTTGATATACCTGAACTTAAAGCTAAATCGATATCGACTTTGAAACCAGAAAAATATTCTTGTGTGACTAAATCTATATCTTTGTTGCCGCTCTTAGGTTCACCATATATTAGGAAATGATGAGAGCCAAAAGGCTCAAGTTCTGCTTTAGCAGCTTTAAAGTTAGTAAACTTTGCTTCTTCATCTTTGACGCTATCGATGTCACGTTTAAATTCAATTAGCACCCATTTAGATGCATTTGCAAAAATTGCATCACCTGCTTTTTCATGATTACCATCTAAAGGAGCTACAAAAGTTCTGAGATCTACATACTTTTGAATAAAATAATATTCTACAGTTTTTTCCCACCATAAAAGTTTCATACAGACTCCTAAATTACACCTATGTAGCTAACAGCGCATTAGCGAGATTCTCGGTTAAGGAAGTTATCCACAATCCAATACTATTCCGCCAATAAATCGTTTTTTTATTTATAGCAATAAGTTATCAACTGTTTTTTGTTCAGACAACTAAAAAAGTGTTCAGCAAAAACGAGACTTTACTTATTCGAGCCTTACCCGGCTCGCTATGTAATTTATTTTTTCTATGAACTTCATAGAGATATGTTCTTTTACCACATAACCGAGCCATGTTTATCCATTACATAGCGTTCCATTTCTTTGATATTTTAAGCTTTACTACTTATAACTGTATATATATACAGCACACAAAGGCGACGTTATGAATCAATCACCATTATTGGACACTGTTCGAACAGAATTGCGAGCGCACCGTTACAGTCTAAATACTGCAAATATTAGTGGTCAGTTATTGAAAAGTGCAGACATACACAGTTCAAGACCTGTACCAACGCTTTAGCAAGTTTAAAAACAAAGCGTATCAAACCACGAATATTTCATTATATAAAACCCGAGATCGGCTTCTCGCTCATTACCTACTGTCTTAATCGTGCAAGAAGCGAACAAGGCAGCCCACATTCCACAGAATGGATGAAGTGATCCGATTTCTTTTTTGGCTTCTACTAAAAATTTCTCACCTTCATTTAAACCAATCTAATCGAGACTACGACTTATGTTTAAAGTAAGGATATCCAATGAAAAAGTGTCTAGTTCCAGCGGCTTTATTGGCCGCTTCACTGAGCGCGAGTGCAGCGCCTGAAATCGATTGTGCGGTATTTCCACCTCAAGCTACTTCGCTCTATATATTGCCTTACGAAGTGGGTACAGCCTGGGATATCTATGCCACAACGGAGCATTACCGCGGCGCAAACCAAGGGGTTGGTTCTTATGCAATCGACTTTGTGATGCCGATTGGCACAAAAGTACTTGCGTCTAGAAACGGTGAGGTAGTGAGCATCCAAGCCAGTTTTAAAGATGGTAACAGCGAAGATTTAAAAGAAAATTATGTATTTATTAAACATAGCGACGGCACCGTTGCTAGGTACTTTCACCTGAGATATGACGGTGTTTTGGTTCAACAAGGGGATCAAGTCGTGGCTGGCGAGGTGATTGGGTTAAGTGGTAATACGGGTCAGAGTGGCGGTCCACATTTACACTTTGACGTCCAGCGTTGTGGGCCTAATTTGCCGCCACATTACAATCGTTTGCCTTGTGGTCAAACCGTACCTTTAACCTTTAAGAACACCACAGAGCATAGCTGTGGCTTAACAACGGGTAAAAAGTACACCGCGCTTCAATTTAATGAGTAATCAGTTTAAATTAGTGCATCCTAATGGTGATCCAAATACACTCTTTTTGTTGAACAAAATAAAAAGCGCCTTGTACATCACCGTATTCATGATCTTGTCGTTATACTTGATGTAATTGTCTTAACCGCTGGATGTCTTTTTGAGGTGGGAGGCCAAACAAACGACTGTACTCTCGACTGAACTGCGAAGCACTCTCGTAGCCGACTAAATTGCTGGCAAGTGTCGCATCAACACCTTTTACCAGCATTTGATCTCTTGCTTCTTGTAACCTTAAGGTTTTTAAATATTGCAGCGGACTGGTGCCGGTTAAAGCCTTAAAATGTTGCCTGAATGTTGAAGCACTCATGTGTGCTTGTTCAGCCAGCTCGTTCATATTAATGGTTTGAGCAAAATTCTGTTTTAGCCAAGTGACTGCTTTTAGTACATTACCATTGGGCGAGCCTAATGCAGCCATATGGCGAAGGTGCATGCCATGAGGGCTATCGAGTAAACGCACGACAATCTCTTTCTCAATGAGCGGCAATAATCCAGCCATTAACGAAGGTTGCTTTTCCAGCATTAGCAATCGCTTTAATGCATCTAAAAGACCATCGTCGACGTCGTAAGACGATAACGCCTGAAACTTCATGTCTCTCGGTGGTTTTGAGAGTTTTAACTCTGCACAGGTTTGCAGAATGAGTGAGTAATCTAATTTTAGTATCAGCGCAATAAATGGCGTATATCGAGAAGCGCTGGACACATGAGAAACGACCGGTAAATCAAACGTTGTGAGCATGGCTTGCCCAGCATGACAGTGAGTCACGTCATTTTCTTGTAAAAGTTCTTTGCCACCTTGCAAGACGACGGCAAGGCTCAGTGTGTATATGCAATGTAAGGGTTCGGTGGGGGCGTTGCGAACATGGATAGTCAGACCTTGAATACCCGACTCAAAGTCACCTTCTTTACGGGTAAATTCCTGTACCAGTTGAACCAGTTCACCACTAGTAGCCGCATTTTTGTCAGGAACCATTGGATACCCCTTGATAATGTTGATTGTAGACTTTGAGCATGACTTGCGTAGAGAGTTGATTGCCCATTCTGCCCCTGTTTATAGCCTGATGCGAAAACGACACCGCACCGTTTTGTTTCACCAGTGATTCAAACTCATCAATAAAGTGTTGCTCAAACTTACTGTTAAACGTGTTGAACAAAACGACATGCTTATCCTTAAACACATTGCTCTTTGCAAACTGCCAAATCGGTGGTGCTGGGCTGTAGAGCCATATTGGCGCCCCTAAATATACTGTGTCATAGTGTTGCAAATCGAGCGCTTCAGGCGTGATAGTAGTAACATGACTGCGGGCATCGTAGAGTGCCCGTATCCAACCGGGAATACCTAATGCGTAATCTTCCGCAGTAATAACTTTCACCTCCGCGTTATGTAAAGTCGCAATATGGTTTGCCAACACGTGGGTGTTGCCCGAACGAGAAAATACAATCACCACCGTTTTGGCATTGTTGTTACCAACAACAGAATTGTCATTGCGTAATGTGCTGTTGTCCAAATATTGACGTTTTTCAGTTGTTGTTACAAACAAGGCAACGGCTATGGCACTAACAAGTATCACCAGCACGATTCCCAGTGAAATGATTAACGCCCACTTCATAACGGGTTGATCCTTTTTAATCGATATGCCGACCAAACTAAAGGGCGGCATACTCTCATTGTTTAGTCGGTTAGTTATTTTTACAGGTGCTTTTCCAAAAATGGCAGAATGTGCGCCATCGCCAGCGTGACTGGCTCATCTTTATCGTACAAATCGTAATGGGAAATGCCATCCAATTCGACGAGTTGACGGTCTTTGCTGGCTGTTGCTCTTCCGTAAACTTCCTGACCATCTCGATAGGCGCCAAATGCCCCGATATTCTTACCGATTACGGTCATGACGGGTTGAGTCAGCAGCGTTTCGGTGAACGCAAACGCATCCCAACTGAGGATCCGTTGTGCATTGGAAAATAGCATTTTCGTGGCGCCGCCTTTACTTTGGCCTCGCGGTGTTTTGTAATAATCCGTCGCTTCATAAACGTCTCGCTCGGTCAGACCTAACTCGGTTGCGATTGTAGGAGAGGGTGGTAAAAGCTCATTAACCTGTAAAGCTTCACCCTTTGCCTCGATAGTGCGCTGATCTGCCATCGCCGTTAACACGCCAAGTGGGTTATATTCGCTAAAACCTTCGCGAAATAATCGCCCCAAATTCACAGGCGTAATGCCAACCACTGCTTTTAAACGCTTTTCGGTTAATGCGGCATTTATTATGTAAGCACCACCGCCGCACACACCAATACCCGCAATGCGATTTGAATCGACAAAGGGCTGTGATACCGCATAATCGATAGCTCGGCTGATATCTTCAACCCGTTGTGACGGATCTTCGAGATATCTGGGCAGGCCACCAGACTCGCCCTGAAAGCTGGCATCGAAGGCTATAACCACATAACCTGCTTGGGCCAGCGCTTTACCGTAAATGGCACCAGATGTTTGCTCTTTACAACTACCAAACGGGTGTACACTGATGACCGTTGGATAGATTAAGTTGTTGTCAAAATTGTCCGGATAAAGAACCTGCGCAGCCATTGGCCAGTTCATGTTGTGATTTTGAAAAGTAACGTGTTGACTGTTCATCTTATTCACCTATTAGAAGAGGCAAGCAGTGCCTCTTCTGAGCTAGAAATTAACCTAAAGTACGTGCAAAGAAAGGGGCTAACACACTGATAGCGTTTTTGATTTCGCCTGCGCCATCGTACAAGTCCATGTGGTTGGCACCGTCAATGATATGCATTGCTTTGTCTGTGGATGCGGCACGTGCCATTAGGTCATCGCTCATCCATTTACTGCCCGCATTACTGCCTACTACGAGTAATAATGGTTGTGTAAGGAATGCTTCTGCTTTGAAGAACGCATCGTAACTGACCAGCTGAGTTAAGCTTCGGGCAGTGCCAAAGCCAGGTGCAGTGCAATAGGCCGCACGGTCAGTGTGGTAATATTCCCATGCCTGACGCAGCTCCTCGTTAGGGGCATCTTCCTCTTTTAGCGGAGCCATTGGCATGGTGGCAGTCGCATTACCGCTGGCGTCGGACGTTCTTGAATCAGAACCCGCTTGCAAATAAGGCAAGGCATCACTGTCTTTTACGTTGTTATTCCACCCATTTCTGAACATCTGTCCGATGTTCACCATGCTAACTGTACCGACGGCTTTGATACGTCTGTCGTTAATCGCTGCATTAGCGGTGTAGCCAGCACCAGCACAAATACCCATGGCACCAATGCGGTTGTTATCTACATAAGGCAACGTCGTTAAATAATCGATGGCTGCGCTAACATCTTCGGTACGGATGTGGGGGTTTTCTAATTGACGCGGGGTGCCCGTGCTCTCACCTTGATAAGACGCATCGTAGGCAAGGGCAATAAAGCCGTTTTCAGCCAATTTTTCAGCATAAGTGCCCGCTGTTTGCTCTTTCACCCCACCACCTGGGTGAGAAATAACAATTGCAGGGTAAGTGTTCGACTCATCGAAATCTTGCGGAAAAAAGACCAATCCAGCCATGGTGATATCAAGGCCATTTGTATTGGGGAAGTTGACTTTATTCATGTTGAACGCTCCTAAGCTTAAACTTAAATGATCTGTTAATGCTGAGCTGTTTTGTTGCGCAATCAGCATTGGCGATGGGGATAAGTATAGAAAGTGAGCGATAGAAATGTTTGCCTAAAATGACGAACTGATTGCCTGATATGTCATTTTGAATGCATGGATTGAAAAACGGAAATCGCTAAACAGTGAAAAACCGATTGGCGTGCTAAAACAAAACTCGATTAACCTTGTACATTTTTAGGAACACGACGAGGAACGTAAACTTTCATCTAAACAATGGGTTATCTAATAACAAGCGCTAATTGTAGATTTTCATTGTCGTCGGACACGTCAATACACTAAGTCATATGGTAAAAGACAGCATCCTTATCGAAAAGTGCCCATACTGATTGTTCAATTTAACGTTTTGCTATAAGAGATAAACCATGTTCGGTTCTTAAATCCAAGTACCAAGGTTCCCACTCACGGTTCATTTCAAGGAAAAATGTAGTAAATCATGCCCTTTGCTAAACTCTATTTACTGGGAAATCCATAACAACATTCACAATCGTGTTTAGTCGCGATTGAACATAGGCTTTTATGAAAGGCTTTAAGAGACTTGATTACTTGAGTTAGTCGTCACAGGTTCATTTACAAAACAGGTAGTTGAGCGTAATGCAAAAAAGCAAAATACCATTACTGCTGCACTTCAACAGTAATGCGACAGTCTATGTGTTTGAGCATTTGATTAAGTACATTTGGCGCGCTGCACGCGTTATTAGTGTGGTTGTTTAGCACATTGAGTAAAATTTCACATTGTTCGACGTGCACATGTTGCCTAACAATAAACATGTTAATGTCGTCCATCGAATACTCGGTCAATAGGGCTGTGCCACTATAGGCGTGCTCTTGCTGCATTTGGCATTGCGCATCTTGCACTTCTTTTGTGAAAGTAAGAGCTTGTAACTTGGTTAAGCCACTAATTCTAAAGTAGGTTTTTAGCATGCGTCGATGTTAGTCATAAAAACCTAATTATAAAAATCCCAGCGGTTAAAGGCAATGGCGCTTTAACAAGCGCCAAAAAGCTCATCCCTACAATTTGAACTTGGCCACTTTACTTTGTAGCGTACTCGCGAGAGTCGCAAGTTCTTGGCTTGCGATGGCATTTTGCCGTGAACTTTCTGATACGGTTTTAATGCTGCTATTAAACTCGTTGATGTTCCTTGAAATATCAGCAGCCACCGTGGTTTGTTCCTCCGTTGCGGTGGACACTTGAATGTTCATGTCTGCAATCGTCGTAATGGAATAGGATATTTCTTCAATCGCACTTTGAGATTCTTCCGAATGTTTCACGCTTGTAGACGCACATTGCTGCGCCTTTTCCATGCTACCAACGGCGGTTTTTGATGCCTGTTGCAAGCGTAGAATCATGTCACTTATGCGCTCCGTTGCCTGCTGTGTATTGTGTGCCAGCTGCCTTACTTCATCTGCAACAACAGCAAAACCACGACCTGAGTCCCCTGCCCGCGCAGCTTCAATGGCCGCATTCAACGCGAGTAAATTCGTCTGTTCAGCCACCCCTTGGATCATTTGAACAACGGAATTAATTTCGTTAGCTTGTTCGCTTAAATTCACAATAACTTGGGTGCTCTCATCAATTACTTTGTTGAGGGTTTGAATGGAATCGATATTCGCAGCTATTTTTCCGATACCAGCCTTTGCCAGCTGCGTCCGAATCCGTAGCTTTTCCTGCAGTTAATTCAGCGTTGTTGGCTACTTCTTGGATTGCTGCACTCATTTGTGTGACGGCTGTTGCTATCATTTCAGTTTGTTGCTGCTGATCACTGGCCGTATTCGCGACTTGATTTGAAATGACCTGCATTTCTTCCGCTGCAGACCCTAACGTCATTGAGGCACCATTGACCTCTTTGAGAATCGTTCTAAATGCACAGAGCATATCATTCACACTCGATGCTGTTTCTGCGATTTCATCACTGCCCACTACTTCGGAATCTTTTCGTAAATCTGCTTCACTGGCAATGTGTGAAACGGTGCGCTGTAAGGAGCGCAATGGCCGAAATATCGAGCGATAAATCAATGTTGCACCGACAATCAACACACCTATCATCACCGCCATTGTTACCATCAAAAGAATTCGCGTTTCTTTTGCTTTGGTATCCGCCTCATTGCGAAAGCGACCTGATTCATCCAATTGCAAATTAATTAAAGCTTCTAAACTTCCAGAAAAAGGGTCCATAAAGCCATACAGTTTAGGCACAAATTCATCGTTACTCATTTGCTTCAGCTGTCCATTACCGAGCTGTAGTTTCATCGCTTGAATTTCGGTATTCGCCTTTTTCATTAACCTATCGCTGATATCAACCAGACGAGCTTCTTCACTCGTTAATTTGGTTTGTTTATATTGGCCCCACACTTTTTCAGCATTTGTCAGTGCATCATCTATTTGCCCTTTTAAGTCCTCAACGGTTATTTGCGCTGCACGATATTTATGAAAGCTATCGACGATTTGTACGGCATAGCCATCGGACACGGATTTTATTTGCTTTAATGGGATAACCCTATCTTCATATAAACTATCGATGCCGTTGACTAAACCAGACATAATTTTCAATGAAAAAAGGGTAGTAAAGACAAGTGCAATTAACGGGACAGCCGCTAGAATGATGAGTCGATTACGAACAGAAATTGAATTAAGCATATCTTTATAACGACAAAGCATTGTTTTATTTAAGCGTATAATCAGCCTTTCATTTGTCAAAAATTTGCGTGAGATTCAACCCAAAAGCCTATAGGTGCAATTTAACTAAGACTAAAGAACCAGATTTAAACGCTTATAAATAAAAAACCACCTTTTTTAGGTGGTTTTCCGAATCGATACGAACAACATCGAGTGGGTTATTCATGCCCTTGTGCCATTTGGCTCTGAATATAATTTGGCAGCCCCATCAGTTTTATCATATTAATATGCTGCTCTAACCAATAGATGTGATCCATTTCGGTATCATCAAGCAGTGTTTGCAAGATTTCACGGCTCACGTAATCTTGTGCCTTTTCGCATTCCGAAATAACTTTTTTCAAATGTGCTGCAACTTCACGCTCGGCGTTTAAATCATTTGCCAACATTTCTTCTACATTGCAGCCAACATGAATTGCCTTTCTGGATGCAGTATCCGGTACACCTTCCAGAAATAAAATTCGCTCAATGATTCTTTTGGCGTGGTCTAACTCTTCTTCGTACTCGTGCGCGAGTTTATGGTGCAGTTGCTCAATACCCCAGTCCTCATACATTTTGCTGTGGGCAAGGTATTGATCCATAGACGTAAGTTCAAGCGTAAGCTGCGCGTTCAATAAGTCGATAATAGTCTGATTACCTTGCATAAGTTAGTCCTCTAGCATGGATTGCAGATAGTTTTGGATACCTATGTTTAGAATGAGAGATTGCTGCGTCTCTATCCAGTCTACATATTCTTCTTCGTATTCCAGAATGTCGGTCAACAGATCTCGACTTACATAGTCTTGTTCTTTTTCACACAACGCGATGGCCGCTCTCAGCGCTGGTAATTGGTCCATTTCAAACATTAAATCACAACTTAGCATTTCTTCAGTATGCTCCCCGATCCGCAGTTTTTCGAGGTGTTGTAAATTAGGCAATCCTTCTAAAAAAAGGATCCGTTCGATTAAATCATCAGCCTGTTTCATGTCCTTGATAGACTTTTTATACGCTTTTTCGTTTAGTTCTTCTAATCCCCAATTTTTAAACATACGAGCATGTAAAAAGAATTGGTTAATCGACGTAAGTTCGAGCGTGAGAATGCGGTTTAGCTCGACTAACACTTGCTTGTTCCCTTGCATAAATCCCCCAAATTGACAGACAGGCGCCACTTAACCCTAGCCTATTTTATGGGCAAATCAAGAACGAAATGAACCTAACAGATTTTAAATATACTCTTTTAAAATAAAGGACTTATAACATAATTGAGAGTGATTTAGATTCCCGTTTTAGTCAAGCCGATAAGCCATTGTAACCTCAGTGTTTAAGTGATTTCTTCACCGAGATATTTAACCGTTTAGCTAAGCGTACAAGGTTTGCTCTATCTACATCCAGTAACCGCGCCGCTTGTGCCCAATTAAACGCGGCTTGTGTCAATGTGCTTGTAATAAGCGCTCGCTGGAAATCATCCGTTGCCGATTTAAGCGGTAAATTTGTTTGGGTCGGCGTCAATGTCGTTGTCGAATCTGAGTGTGTACCAAGCTCACAATGCGCAGGTGACAGTTTGACCATGCGGCTTTGCCATTCATCATGCTTAGCTTTGAGTGCGGTTCGGCTTAAAATATGTTCGAGTTCGCGCACATTTCCCGGCCAATCATAACTTTCTAAGCGTGACATTAAGGGCGACGTAATCACTAATTGCTCAACATTGAGTTTTTTCCTCAATTGTTCGAGGAAAAATCCACACAGTAACGTAACATCGCTCATGCGAGTGCGAAGTGGCGGCACTTGAATAGGGTAAACACTCAAACGATGATATAAATCAGCACGAAAGCGACCTTCCGCGACTTCTTGTTGTAGATCACGATTCGTTGCAGCGACTATTCGCACATTCACAACGTGCGTGTCATCCGCCCCGACAGGTTGAATTTCACCACTTTGAAGTACCCTTAATAACTTACTTTGCAACGACAAGGGCAGTTCGCCAATTTCATCTAAAAAGATGGTTCCTCCATCCGCTAAGGGGAACTTACCTTCTCGGTGCTTATCTGCGCCTGTAAACGCCCCTTTTCGATGACCAAAAAACTCACTCTCTGCAAGTCCTTCAGGTAACGATGCGCAGTTAACTTGTACATAGGGATTATCTGCACGATTGGATTGTTGGTGAATGTGCCGAGCGACAAGCTCTTTACCTGTGCCTGTTTCACCAGTAATTAAAACGCTCAGATCTGAACTTGCCACCAGCCGGATTTCTTGTTTTAACTTTTGCATAAGAGGGTGTTCGCCAATAATCGCATGACTGGCTTGTGTCATTGCATGCACTACCGCGCTTTGATGTTTTGCACTCGTCGCTAATTGCACATGATTGAGCACGGTGCTAAGCGCATTGCTAATCGTAGCGTTGATCATGTCGAGCATGCTGTCTGGGTAATGCTCAAACGCGCTAGGGTCTAAACTATCAAAGGTCACCACACCCAACACTTTGTCTTGCTGTTTAAGCGCTATCCCCATGCAAGCATGAACAGGAATATCACCGTGACTGGCCAACAATAAACCATCATAGGGATCTGGAAGCGTACTTTCATGGTCAAATCGAACCACGTGATCCGCGTTTAAAATCGTTTCTAGTCGTGGATGTTCGCTAATTAGAAAACGTCTTCCCAAGCATTCAGGCAGTAGACCATGCACAGCTATAGGTGAGAGTTTTCCTTGGTCAAACAACAATATTGCCAAAGCATCGGCATCGAGCACACTGAATAATGATTTCAATACCACTTCCCCAAATTCATTGAGAGTGTGTTCAACCTGATCACGATTAGATAAACGTGCAACATGTTGATGTATTTCCAAACTGAATGTCAGTAATCGAGATAGCTGCGCTTGATTCATGTCATTTTGACTCATTTATATAATTTTAACCCATCAAATAATAGGTCACATTGACACTTTTATCAAATATGAATTATTTAACACATTGTTATTTAATGATTTATTTCTTGGCACACCTTTCGCTAATACCTAATCAATCAATCGTTGTGTTTAGGTGACTTATGCAATTACCCAATTCGCTATTAACTTTTGCAAATCTGTGCCTTTTTGTTTTCACTTTGCTGTTTTGTATCTCGGTGATGTTGTCGTATCCGCTGGCAAATTTCCTTTCCATGCAATCACAGATCGCAGCACACATTGCTACGATAATCGTCGCTGCACTCATTAAAATCAGTTACGTCGTGCGTCGCGTTTGCCAGTATCAACTCGGTTTGGAGGTACGTTAATGCGCCCGATTAATTTAGTTGAACCCATCGACACAAATGCACCTTGGTTTCATGTTCATCGTTGGCCTGTTTTTAATTTGGGTTTTCGAAGTCTATTTCTTGCGGGTGGTCTGTGGGCTGCCTGTAGTATGTTGGTTTGGCTGCTCATCTTATCTGGACACTTTGCATGGCAAGCCGCATTTCCTGCGACTTTGTGGCACGCTCATGAAATGATTTTTGGGTTTGCAGGTGTGGTTGCGGTCGGTTTTCTGCTCACCGCTTCTCAGAACTGGACTGGAGCAACGACATTAAACGGTCTGCCGCTTTGTTTGCTCACGTGTATTTGGGTTGTCACCCGTATTTTACTGCTCGTCAGTCCTGATCCTATTCTGATGGCGCTCGCGGGTCAAAGTGCCTTTTGGTTGTTTGCCATTTGTCACTTTAGTTTAGTATTGCTTTCTACTAACTCGAAAAATAACTACATTTTCATTTATGTACTCAGTGGAATTTGTATCGCAGATATCAGTTTTTTACTGTTAATTGCATTTAGTGCATATTCACTTGCCGCCACGTTTACTCAAATCGCGGTATTGATGTTTACCCTGCTAATCGGGCTTATCGGTGGTCGTGTCATACCTTTTTTTACGGCTCGAGGCTTGTCTTTGCAAGACCAAGTCAGAACACCAAAAGTAGATAAGTTGTTATTGGTCGCTTCTACGATTGGTTTGGTTGGTTTTGTGACAGCCAATGTGTTTTCAGGCCCATTGAATCCGGGTTATTTGATTTTAGTTGCAGCGCTGCTACACCTTTTTCGGGCAATAAAATGGTTTAACGTTGGTGTGTTTAACGTTCCTCTGCTTTGGTCTTTGCACGCAGCTTATCTTGCCACAAGCTTTGGCCTACTTTGGTTTGCCTTAACGTTTATTTTTATATTGCCGCATGGCAAAGATGCGCTGCATCTTATCACAGTTGGCGGTATTGGGCTGATGATCCTTGCCATGATGGCAAGAGTCTCTTTAGGTCATACATCAAGACCATTGAAGCCTCATTGGCTTATCAATTTCGCGTTTGCAGTTTGCTTAGTTGCCGCAGTGATCCGCGCATTTGGACCGCTTTTTATTTCCCCTCATGTTGCTTGGCTCATCAGTGGCACGCTGTGGGTCAGTTCATTTATTTGTTTTGTCTGGGTTTATTTCCCAATTCTGACTCGTCCTCGCATTGATGGGCGTCGTGGTTAATTATATTTTTCTGGAGTTTATATGTTATCAGAACAGCAGTTTGCGCTAATTGAACAGTCTTTACCCTTGGTTGCAAATGTAGGTGTAGGCGTTACCGAGCATTTTTACGCGCGCTTGTTCGAACACAACCCTGAAGTGAAACATTATTTCAACTTGAGTAACCAACAAAGTGGTAAACAACCGTTTGCGCTGTTTTCTGCGATTGCGCGCTTTGCGAAATTTCTTGGTGAACCTGAAAAGCTCGACACATTGAAAAAGCAGATTGCCCAAAAGCACGTTGCATTGACGATTAAACCTGAACACTACCCAATCGTCGGCACACATCTGATTGCTACCTTACAAGAACTCTTTCCTGAGGATTTTACAAAAGACATTGAAGCCGCTTGGACCGCGGCGTATTTGGCCATTGCGGATTTACTGATCACGGAAGAAACCGGTCTATACGCTCAAAATGCTGCCGCAGTGGGTGGCTGGGATGGCACTCGTCAATTTCAAATTACGCGCATTGAGCAAGAATCTGAACAGGTGAAAAGTTTCTATTTGGCGCCGACCAATGGCGGTCCTATCGTTGGCTTTACGCCTGGTCAGTACCTAACCGTGCAAGTGCAGCCAGACGATCAAGCTTACCGTCAAATGCGCCACTATTCGATCACCGGAATTTTCGATGGACAATATCGCATTTCAGTTAAACAGGATGGTGTGGTGTCCGGCTTCTTGCACAAGGCGAGTATTGGTGCGCTGATTGATTTAACGCCTCCTTCAGGAGATTTCACATTAAAAACGTCCAGCAACCCGAAGGTGTTTATCAGTGCCGGAGTCGGTATTACGCCAATGGTTGCGATGTTAGGTCATCTCGTCGAAATGAAGAGCTCAACACCATGTCACTTTTTACACGCTTGCCAAAACGAAGCGATGCACAGTTTTAAAGAGTGGTTAAATGGGGTTTCTCAAAAAACAGCCTTAGTCGATGTGATTCACTGGTATGAAGAGCAGTCTGATTATGCAACGTTTACAGGGTTTATGAACTTGCATGACGTGACTAATTTGCCCATCAAGGATGGTGAATTCTACTTGTGTGGTCCGATAGGCTTTATGAAAGCGATTTATAAGCAGCTCACTGCGCTTGGCGTGTCGCAAAGCCAGATCCATTATGAGTTATTTGGGCCTCACAGCGACTTAGCCGCTTAACTCAAATAGATTGAGGTGCACATCTTGTGCTCCTCAATACTTTTTACATTTTTAAAATCGTCATCGGTTTAGGCATTCACAAAATGCCGCAAATCATCCAGCTCATTCTGATTATAAACTTTAATGCCGTTTCGACTTAGTAGCTCCGCCGTAACGCCCCTTCCGTCCGTTGATTTACCTGAAAAGCTACCATCGTAAATGCGACTGTTAGCGCACGATGGGCTAAATGCCGTTAAGATAGCAATACGTATGTTGTGTTGCTGACAGAAGGCCAAAGTCAAATGCGCTGCCGCAACAAATTGGTCTGTCACGCACTGCCCCGTATTTTCTTTCACTTGTTTCAAACCATCTAACACTTCAGCACCAGTACCGTGGTCAATTTCTGCGGGCGCTCTCGGTATACTCATTCCTGCTGCGACTTCAGGACAAAAGGTTTTCAATTCAAAATGTGTATGTAGCCATGTCATGGCATCGATATCATTTCGCACGCAACTGGCGTTGTAACGCACGGGTTGCCCCATAAGACAAGCGCTTACGAGAATGGGTTCTACATTGGTTCTAGAGTGATTCATTGAGTCCAATCGCCTGTTCGTTTTAATAAGCCAAATGGAACTTAGAATTTAAGCGGAGGTGGGCATCAATGTCGACTCCCACCTAAGGACGATACTATTTCGGTACTTTTGCAAGGACAGAATCGATGTCACTTGCACTGTGACGGTCAGCTAACATCTCCCATTCCTCCCCCCAAGTACGATTAACAATCCGGCCACGTTCGACACCAGGACGTTTTGCGATGAGTTTTGCCCAGCGCATCACATTTGGATAACTTTCTACATCCAAAAATTCTGCTGCGTTATACGCAAGTCCAAGCACAACATTACCGTACCAAGGCCAAATAGCGATGTCGGCGATAGTATACTCGTCTCCTACAATATAGGTTTTTCCTTCCAGCTGCTTATCAAGCAGATCCAGCTGGCGCTTAGTTTCCATGGTGAAACGATTAATAGGGTATTCGAACTTTTCAGGAGCGTACGCATAAAAGTGACCAAAACCGCCACCTAAATAGGGCGCAGACCCCTGTAACCAAAACAACCAGTTCAGTACTTCTGTTTTTTCTGCGTGGTTCGAAGGCAAGAAATGCCCAAACTTCTCGGCAAGGTACAAAAGAATATGGCCTGATTCGAACACTCGAACAGGTTCATCCTCACTGTAATCCATAAGCGCTGGGATTTTAGAATTCGGGTTTACTGCAACAAAACCTGATGAAAACTGATCACTGTCACTAATGCTAATCGCATAGGCATCGTAATCAGCTTCCTTTACACCCGCCAACAGCAACTCTTCCAAAAGGATCGTGACTTTCTGCCCATTAGGCGTTGCAAGAGAATACAGTTGAAGCGCATGCTCGCCTTTTGACAAGTCGCGTTCAAAACGTGCGCCAGAAGTTGGACGATTGATACTGGCCCACTGACCCCCATTTTCATCGTCCCAAGTCCAGACTTTGGGTGGATTGTACGTCGTTGACATGAAATCTCCTTCACATTAGCTAAGTGATAACTCGCTTGCGAGCTCACCTTTAGTCTTAAACAAATGAGTAGACAATAAGACCGCGCAATCCTCGAAAGGTATTCATGCCAGCCTTGACATTTACCTCAAAAAATCGTGCAAGGTTTATCTGAACCCTATCCACCTGAGCACTACGTTAATCTTTAGATACTTTGGGGCATGCTTTGAACGAAGAGCCAAGCAGCGCCTTCACAGAAAAAGGCTTTTCAGCATCTGGGTTTATCTCCACTTGCGCTATATCGATAACCTTTACATCACCAGGAGCATTGAGGTGCCAAAGCCCGGATTTACGCTCGGAAAAACAAAAGTCTGGCGTGTCGCCATGAACAAGTAATAGCGGGTAATCAAGTTGCTTTGCAAGCCCATCCAATTTGTCACGATACACCTCAAGGCCATCGCATTTTTTAGGGTTATCGGTTGTACATTGGCCTTTATGTTTTGCTTCGACAAAGAGATCAGCTTGAGTAAAGACTACGGCGGCTTTATGCCCTTTTTTCGGTAGGTTTTGCTCTAGCCACTCAAAATTATGTTGGTCTCGCGCGTCGACTTCTTGATAGGCTTTGGCCTCATCCGACATTTTAATTTGGCGTCTACCGTTATTCGTTGCAACCGCGTGGATCGTTAAAAACTGCACGCCATCAATATTCCAGCTTTGATTTTCTTTTATGCTTTCTTGGCGTTTAAATTTTGGCAACGCCGGTGTGCTTTTTGTAAACTCAGCGCGAATAAAAGCAAGGCGTTCTAATTCATCTTTAGGGTCTAACAGTGATGAACGATCACAGTCAGTCCAATCATTGTCACCCGGCGTATAAACAAATGGCTTATCACTTACATGGCTAATAAGCGCATAATTTTCTTTTAGTAGCATATCCGTACACGATTGAATGCTCGCTTTCATATCACCAACATGGACGTAAAAATCGTGCTGTGCAGCTTCAGCGGCTTTAGCTAACTTTCCATCTTTTTGTAACCATTCAGCTTCTTTTGATGAATATGGCATGTCACCAAAGACTAAGAAATTTATCGGTTCTGACTTTGCAACTGCATTAAGCGACAACCCCAGACAATACAAAGAAACGAATAGCTTTTTCATGTAACTCCCTCAAAGACAATTTATAGCATGGATAACGCTACATTATTTCTATGACTCTTATGTTATTTTGCGCTGAGTAGCCTTAATGCCTACTGCTGGCGCAATTTATGATTAAAACCACTTAATTGCGATAGCTCGCCACGAAACACGTCATAATCCACTTCTGTGGATTCCAATTTGTAGGTGTCTGAGCGTTGCCAAATAAACAACCCTTGATGTTGCCATACTTCAGGCACTACTGGCTTTTTAGCCTTAGTATAATCCGCTAACCACAAAGGATAGCGACCAAATTCGGAATTATTCAGCCACATTTGAGCGAATTTAGTGTTACTGTAAATCATCGGCAATCGACCGGTATTACTTTCGACGTAATCCAGAAAACTCAATAAATCCTCATGAAGCTGAGAAACCGACTTATCGTGAGAAACGCTGTATTGTTCTACATCTACAATAGGCGTGATGTCTGAGTCAGTCCATTGGCCTACCGTATTAATAAAATGCATTGCTTGTGCTTGTGGCGATTCTCCCGCGATGTAGAAATGGTAAGCGCCGCGAATTCGTCCGTGCGCCTTGATTGCCGACCAATTTTCAGCAAATTTGGCGTCCACGCCTTTTGCGCCATTGGTTGCTTTCGCAATAATAAAGTGAAGTCCAGTGTGTTTAGGTAAGTCAACGATTAAGTCGCCTTGGTAGTGGGATACGTCTATTCCGTAATATATTGGCGCCTGTGCGTCACTGAGGTTTGTTGTCGGCTGATGAAAGTGCCCTATGCTGAACCACAGCCCCACTAACGCGCAAGTCAGCAAAGCCAAGTAGATAATAAATCGACGTGTAGAACCTATTCTCATGAGGATTTCCTTCCCATCCAAGAATTACCCTTAAACCTATTCAGATATTCGGTGCAATTCCGCGTTATTATTGTTGTTTTTCAGTGTTACTTTGTCTTTGCCAATAGCTCGCTAATATTGAACCACTGACATTGTGCCAAATCGAGAAAATCGTCCCCGCAATCGCGGCCGTGGGCGTGAAAAACTTCATCGCCAACGCAACTGCGAGTTCCAGAGTTTTGCATCCCCACTTCCAGTGCAATTGTCTTACAAATTTTTGGCTCAAACCCGAGTGCCTTTCCTGCAAGATACCCCAATAGTAGACCACTTCCGTTGTGAACGATAACAGCCGCCAGCATGATTATGCCGACACTGTGCAGTTTGTTTGCATTAAGCGCCACAATAATCGCGATGATAAACACAATGGACGCCATAGAGAAAATCGGAAGCACATCTGCAATCTTCGCCATTGTGGCTTTAAAAAAGTGGTTGAGCACTATTCCAAATGCGACGGGAAGCAACACAATTTTAAACAAACTGAGGATCATGCTCGACGTTGGAATATCAACGATTTGACCAACCAACAATTCAATCAGCAGCGGCGTTAAGGCAACACCAAGCAATGTACTAATTGCCGTCATTGTAATCGACAATGCAACGTCACCCTTAGCCAAATAACACAGCACATTACTTGCCGTACCACCTGCAACAGCCCCCACGAGTACCATGCCTATGAGTAAAGCATCGTCGAGTTGAAACACGTTGGAGACGAAAAACGCAACCGCTGGCATGATCGTAAATTGGAGCACAACACCGGCTAATACTGCCTTTTTGCTGTCTTTTATGCGCAAAAAATCGCTAGGGGTAAGTGTGAGACCCATAGTAAGCATAATCACCGTTAGAAGCGGCACGATAAGTGTTTTTAAGCCAGTGAAAAGTTCCGGCTTAAAAAAGGCAATCGCAGAAAAAGCGAGCGCCCAGATAGGGAACAATTGCAATACTCGGTTCATACATGACTCTTATTTTTGTGGATGCCCATATGGTATAAGTGCTTGAGCTATCAAAGCAATTCTTTTGTCACAAGCAAGGCTTAGTTTGATGTATTCAATAACACCAAAAATAGCTCGTTAAGCACGGGTAAAATGGACAAGGCCAACAAGCTTGCCATGACATAGTTGAATCGTCGTTGATTACGCGTTGTATGTAAAAAACGACTTAAAAAAGAACCAAACCAAAGCCATATTCCCACACTTGGAAAAGCCACGAACAAATACACAAGCCCAATAATTAGGTAGCCTAACCCTGCTTCGTTCCCAGAATCCGTAAAGGTAGCGATCGCCCCTGTTGCAACAACCCATGCTTTAGCGTTGACCCATTGGAACAATGCCCCATTGGTAAAGGTGAGTGGTTTGCCCTGCGCTTTAATCTCTAACGTGCTATTTGACGTTCCAATTAACCACGCTAAGTACAACAGATACAGGACGCCTGCTACTTTGAGCCATACATGAAACTCTGGAAAACGCTCAAACACTTGGGAAAACCCAAGGCCAACTAAGACCACCATGAAAGCAAAACCAACGCAGATACCACAGAGCAGAGGCACACTTCGCCACATACCAAAATTGACACCTGAAGACATAACTAGAATGTTGTTGAAGTTCGGAGTGACTGAAGAGGCGAAAGCAAAGAGTGTTATTGCCAGTAAGTAGTCCATGTTGGGATTCCATTCAGTGCGCTAGACGACATTGTAACTACACCTTACCATCACACTCGTTTTCGACTCTTTATTCAAGAAAAAATCAACTCAGAATAGTTAACTTGTAGAGAGTGTTAGTCTAAGCGTGAATAAACACCCAACAACGGAAATTTACTTTCACCAAATCCTATCGTTAAGGACATTATTTCACGACCATTTAGAATTTGCTTAAAATCAAGCGGTGCTCGTCGCTCCCCATTTGCAAACAAACCTAGAAGGTGTTTTTGCGTCAGTGTTCGCCGACCCGTTGACGTATTTTCCACCGTTACAACGGCCCAACGTTCACCTTCTTCATTGCTCATAAGCACGAGACTTAAGACATCAAAGTCACTGATGTCCGCTTGAATATTATTCGGATTAGGAAACGCAAGTTCGACATTTTTAGGGACCACTTGGTCTACAGACAACGCTTCTTCGCTTGCTTTCAACATTGTTGAAAAACACAGTAAACACAATAAATACCCTATCCGCATCTTTAATCTCCAATTCATTATGTAAGGCAATCAAAAGGCCAAATCTCTTATTGAGCTTGCGGTATAGTCGGTTTTACCTGAAGTTTCACTGAATCCACAAGATTTGCTCGCCAAACTCGTTTATTTTTACCATCGATACTTTTATCCGCTGTTTTCAACACGATTTGCGTTTTTAAAATAGTGTATTGATTTTCTTATATTTACCGCTAACCTACGATCAATGCTTCACGATAAAAGGATCTTCAATGGACTCGCAGCAAGGTAACGATGCGTTTTACAAAGTCAGAAAAGCCTCTGTGCGCCAAATCCATTGCTGACTTCAAAGAGCTGAATCCGAGTGGACTTTATCAAATTACCCGTGCCTATCAACGATGCCGACTCATGCGCTTCGTACAAAAAATGGAAGTGAGTGAACTTGATAATCAACGTGATGAACTGCTCATAAATGCGTTGAAACTTAGCTATCATCAATGGCTTGATACTTTATTTCGCTCAGACCGCATCAATGACGTCGAATCGCACCTGCGTTCACTCACGGACACACTGAATGATGCGAACGTTGCCGCACAAATCAATTTGGCTCTATGTGCGCTGGAAAATAGAACTCAGCACTAAACAATTCATTTTGTAGAAAGTAAATATGAAAAAAACGCAAATACAGAAGATTTTAGTCGTATGCATGGGCAACATATGTCGCTCGCCCACTATGGAAGCCGTGTTAAAGTACAAAGCAGAGCGCGCTGGCTTAGAGCTTCATGTCGACTCAGCAGGCACTATCTCTTATCATCAAGGTAACCCTCCTGATAGCCGCAGTAAATCGCATGGCGAATTACGTGGGTATTCGTTTAGTGGCATGCAAGCGCGACAAGTAACGCTGTCAGATTTCTCTCATTTTGACCTAATTTTATGTGCTGACAAAAGTAATTTGGCTGACTTGAAAAGTCGTTGCCCTGAAATCGAATGGCACAAAGTAGGCCTTTTTTTGCAGTTCGGTGATATGGGATACAGCGAAGTACCCGATCCCTATTACGGCGGTGAGAAAGGGTTCGAGTTGGTGCTCGACTTGGTTGAAAATGCAGCAGAGGGTTTAATCAATCAACTAAAATTAAAAGAAAGGACCTAGACGCCAACGCATCAAATTAACAAATCTTTACGATGAAAAATACTTGTTGGTAAACTTGCTTCGATTTAAGGTAAAACGCGCCTCTAATTGAATTGGAGGCGTTAATGCAAGCATCTGAGCTATCTATTGAACCGTTTGAACAAATTGCAGAAGATTTGTATACCAAAGGTATTAGCATCTCAACCAACGCTATTCCCCTCAAAGTATTGCGTGCATTGGAAGCAAGATTGAATGAGCTTGACCATGACAGCTTTGATGTTGCTGGTATTGGACGCCAAACGGACCATGCAACCAACGCCACGATCCGCCGCGACAAAATTCATTGGCTGGACAACAACAATGAGCTTGAGCTGAGCTATCTCGAACACATGGGCCAACTCCAGCAATTTGTTAATCGTCGACTCTTTATGGGCTTATTTAGTTACGAAAGCCACTTCGCCACGTACCAGCAGGGTGACTTTTATAAGAAACACCTTGATGCGTTCAAAGGTAAAACAAATCGTGTTCTCACCACGGTTTTATATTTGAACAACAATTGGCAACCTGAATTTGGCGGCGAGCTTGTAGTCTATTCGCCAGATAACCACGATGAAGAATTGTTACGTGTAACACCTGCCTTCGGCACGTTTGTCACGTTTTTAAGCGATGAATTTCCACACGAGGTTTTACCCGCGCAGCACACTCGATTTTCCATTGCAGGGTGGTTTAGAGTAAATGCCAGTCTTAACGGTGACATTGACCCGCCTCGATAACGTTGTTAAGAATGTGCCATTGGGCAGTTTGCCAAAAACTGAGCATCGTTTGCGTCCTTCAAAAGCATGAAGTCTAAACGAACGGAGGTTAATACGGGCTTTTTAGCGACGTTATCTTGAGTTGGATCCCAGCGCCACTTACTCACAGCGATGACCGCGGCGTCATCAAAGACGCCTTTCGGATACGAAGAACGAATTGAGTAACCTTCCATTTTTCCTTCTGGGTTGATGCCAAATACTACATCGACACAACCCGATTTACCATTTGCTGCAGCCGATACAGGATACACTGGCGGTATGTTTTTCTTAAGCGTCCAATACTGCTCAAGTTGGTTTTGCTGTTCTTGTTTTGACAAATCGATGTAATCAAGCGCCACTTTTTTGGAATTTATCGTGTTACATGCCGTCATTGTCAATAAGATTGGCGCTATTAACAGTGTTGTTTTCATTGCTTTTTCCTTAAGCTAATCGCTTTATGGCCAAGCCCTCTTTCCGTAAAAGGGCTGTTTTTATTGCGGCATATGAATAACAGATTTCCTGTAACCATTTCAACTTATTTTAATACCCTGATATTAGATAGTGAAAGGGTAACGTTTTACTACTGCTACATTCCTCGAATGTAAGACCACATCACACTGACATATATAAACCAGTTGAACGACGAGTAAACACTCTATATAACAGTGGATCGTATGTTCTCAATTGTATTCGAGAACTCAGCAAACGAGGTTCGATGCCCTTCCCCTTACACATTAATACCAATAAACGGCGTATCATTGTTTCTGAATAATGAAGAACTGATATCCAAATTCCCCTAAGTAGTTCTTGTAGAGATCAATTTCTTTTTGAATATCCCGCGCTGCTTGAGAATCATTTAATTCACTTTTGAGCGCATGGAGCTTGGCCTCTAGCGGAACATAATATTGTTTCCAAGCATTTTCAGACAACGTAAAAGATTCTATTATTTGATAGCCCGCTTTCTCTATTAATGAAATTCGAGTTGCAACATTTTGCATATCCGGATATTCACCGTTCCAAAACATTTGGGCGGCATCGCTCCTTTGCTCAGATAACCAGACTAGGTCACTAAACACTATACATCCGTTTTCGTTCAAGACACGTTTCCATTGTTGCAACGCATTTTGAACTCCCATAACGTAAATAGATGCTTCAGCCCAAATAAGGTCGAAACGCCCATCGGCAAACTCTAGGTCAGTCATACTCATGCAATGTGTCGATATCCTCGCGTCAAGACTGAGCAACGCTATTTTCGCTGACAATCGGTCTAACGCTGACTGTTCATTATCGATAGCTACGATATGGGCGTCAGAGAATTTAGCTAATCTCAAGGTAGAGTTGCCGTTTCCACAACCGATCTCCAAGATTCGTTGAGGTTTTAAACCTAGGCTATTGAAAGCCTTTCTCGTGTCATCTTCACTACCAGGTCCCCAATTTTCTACTGTTTCAAATAGGCTGAAAAAGTCGTGCATATATTTTTCATGTTCATTCATGTCTTTTGATAACCATCTAATTCTCAGGGCTTGTTTTTCATCATACCCTTGGACTTTTAACCAGTTTAGATGCGCATCGGGTGCAATTTGGGCAAGCGTTGTATGCCACGATTTGCTATCAGATTTACCCAGTAATCCCGCCAGTAAATCAAGCGACCGTTGCTTTTGCTCTATGTCATTTTTTAGGGCTGTATACCGCGTGTTTAGCACCTCTTTATCGAGCTTACTCTTTAAACATGCTTTACATTCAGCCAAGGTCAACCCGCCATTTTGCAACTGTTGTATTAGTCTAACTGTCTGAACATCTTCATCATTGTAAACTCGATAGCCATTTGCGCGACGCTTTGCGACTATCAGTTCTAATTTCTCGTAATACAACAACGCTGTTCTCGACAGCCCGACTAACTCAGCGAGTTCGGAAATACGATACACATCAAACCTCGTACATTGTTAATGCGATAGCTACTCTAAACTATAAAGTAATAGACAGGTCAATCACCTCTTTGCAAGGTTTTCATTTATCTGTGCAGAATAAGTGGCAGACAAAAGTTAGATTTTTACGTGTACACGAACAATCTGTGTTCTGTGTATTGATGCGGTTTACACAAAAGACATATATACATAATAAGTTAACTATCAACCCATACCACTTACTTCAATTGTTCACGATTTCAAAATGCCCCGTCAGCGCTCGTAAAACTCGCTCTATACCAGTAACATTTTTATAGCCACCACAAGCAGCAATACCGCGAAGATTTTTTTAATCGTGGAAACAGGCAAATAATGTGTGGCTTTCGCACCGAGCGGTGCTGTAAACCAAGATGTGCACACAATCCCAATGAGTGCAGGAAGGTAAACAAAACCCGCAAAGCCATCTTGCAACGCTAAGAGATCACTGCCTGAGGTGATGTAACCTATAGAACCAAATAGGGCGATCACGATACCGCAGGCAGAAGCACATCCAATTGCTTTTTTCATATCAAGTGAAAAGAAGGTGAGTAATGGCACGAGTACAGCTCCTCCACCGATACCTATCATTGCGGATAGTCCACCAGTAAGTGACGTGAGCAATGTGAGTATGCTTTTGTCTGGTAAATTACGCGGTTTCTGATCTTGGTTTTTGCCGGCGAACATCATTTTCAATGCTATCAGTGTCACACTGACCGCAAACACCATGCGAACCGCTTTCTCGGGCAACCATGCGGCCATAAAACCACTTAACAGCGCCCCTAAAGCCACGCCAACCATGATCCATAGGGCAATATCCCAAGGGACATTACCATTTTTGTGATGAGCAAGCGCAGAGGAGGTTGAGGTGAACAGAATCGATGCAAGTGATGTCGCAATCGCTGTAATAACAATGTGTTCGATTGGCAGTACATTGAAATGCAGAAGAATACTACTAAGGATAGGCACAATCACAAGCCCACCTCCAATCCCTAACAAACCCGCGAGAAACCCCACCCCACTACCAAGCAATGCACAGTAAAAAATTAATAGCATCAATTCACTCATTCCATGTACCACATCTATTTAATCATTAGAGTTGTAAAAAACGCTCCATTAAACTCAGCGCAACCAGATACATCCAGCTAACGGATATTGGGTGAAAGGAGTTAAAGCGGTTTAAATTGTACCAACAAAAACTCCCCAAAAAGATGGGCTTTAAGAGGATAATGCTTGAATAATCCTCATGATTTAGTTGAATCAATTGATGTGAAGATTAAAAGATATCTAGATTTCTAAACCGCAAAATACATTCTCCCGCATTGTACCTTATAGAATTCCAAAGCGCGGTTTCGTCCCCCATCCAGAACATGAATCTCACTCAAGTTCGAGGTGAATTAATACCGTTTTTCTTCATGTACCGAAACACGTATAAATCACTCCATCAAGCTTTTGGACGGCTAGACACCTACGCGAATTAAGCAGCAATGTCCAAATTCCTAAGACTAAGCCATTGACCCCTAATAGGGATTAGAGATTCTTTTTGGAATACTGAATACGGGAATGACCATGAGTACTGAGTTTAACTTCAACATCAAAAATATTCGTCTCGACGAAAATTATCATCCTTCAGACAATACACGCATCACAACCAATTTCGCCAATCTAGCGAGAGGTGCTAGTCGTCAACAGAATCTGCGCAACGCCTTAAAAATGATCGATAATCGTTTTAATGCCCTTGCTCATTGGGATAACCCTAATGGCACACGTTATTCTGTTGAGTTGGAAATTGTTTCAGTGGATCTTGATATTGTGGGCAGTGGGACCAGTTTTCCCTCTATCGAAATCCTGAAGACAAACATTGTCGACCATTTGACGAACGAACGAATTGAGGGAATTGTCGGTAACAATTTCTCCTCATATGTTCGGGATTATGACTTCAGTGTCCTTTTGTTAGATCACAACAAGCAGCAGCCAACATTTAGTGTTCCTGCAAATTTTGGTGACCTTCATGGCAAGCTGTTCAAGTATTTCGTGAATTCAAATGCATACAAACAACACTTTAAAAAGCCACCCGTGATCTGTTTGAGCGTGTCCGACAACAAGACGTATCACCGTACCGAAAATCAACATCCTGTACTTGGCTATGAATATTTACCGAATGAATCATCATTAACCGAACAATATTTCAAAAAGATGGGCCTTCAAGTTAGGTACTTTATGCCACCAAATAGCGTCGCTCCGTTTGCTTTCTATTTCTTTGGCGACTTACTTAATGACTACACCAATCTTGAGACTCATCAGCACAATTAGCACGATGGAGACCTTTCAAAAAATCTATCGACCGGAAATTTATAACGCCAACGCAACGGCTGGTAAGCGCTATCAACCTAACTTGAAAAATGCAGACCACTCATTAACACAAATTGTCTATGACCGAGAAGAGCGCAGCAAGTTAGCCATTGCACAAGGTAAGTTTGCAGAAGAACATTTCATCAAGCCGTATCGTGCGATTCTTGAAAACTGGTCAGCCAATTACGCATAATTTTATGGGGAAGAAAATTCATGAAACCACTTTTACCCACCTCAACCGCAGGTAGCCTACCGAAACCCGCTTGGTTGGCAGAGCCAGAAACACTTTGGTCGCCATGGAAACTAGAAGGTAACGAACTCGTTTCAGGTAAACAAGATGCACTGCGCATTTCACTTCAAGAGCAGCAACAAGCGGGTGTTGATATTGTTAGTGATGGTGAACAAACTCGGCAGCATTTCGTCACCACATTCATAGAGCACTTAAGTGGTGTGGATTTTGAAAATCGCAAAACTGTGACGATCCGTAATCGTTACGAAGCCAGCGTACCCACTGTCGTAGGCCCTGTTTCTAGGCAAAAGCCGGTGTTTGTAGAAGACGCAAAGTTTTTGCGCCAGCAAACAAATAAACCCATAAAATGGGCATTGCCTGGCCCAATGACGATGATTGATACGTTGTATGATGCCCACTATCAAAGCCGCGAAAAATTGGCTTGGGAATTTGCCAAAATACTTAATCAAGAAGCAAAAGAGTTGGAAGCCGCAGGGGTCGATATCATTCAATTTGACGAACCCGCCTTTAATGTATTTTTTGATGACGTGAACGATTGGGGAATCGCCTGTTTAGAACGGGCTATCGAAGGACTACAATGTGAGACTGCTGTACACATTTGTTATGGCTATGGTATCAAAGCGAACACTGACTGGAAAAAAACGCTTGGTACTGAATGGAGACAGTACGAAGCCGTTTTTCCCAAATTGCAAAAATCGAACATCGACATTATTTCTTTAGAGTGCCACAACTCACATGTACCTGTTGAACTGCTTGAGCTGATCCGGGGTAAAAAAGTCATGGTTGGAGCGATTGACGTTGCAAACAACCACATTGAAACACCCGAAGAAGTGGCGCAAACACTTAGACACGCACTGCAATATGTCGATGCAGACAAACTCTATCCATGCACTAACTGTGGCATGGCACCGCTACCTCGTGACGTAGCCAGAGGGAAACTTCATGCGCTTCAAGCTGGTACGGAAATTGTGCGCAAAGAGTTAGCAAAAAATGATTGTTAAATTGAACGAATAAAAAGGAGGTTTTATAAACCTCTTTTTTGGCGAATCATCTGTACCAAAATTGTATAAAACCAAGTTTGAGCTACGCTTTTCTTATGGCCTATGGCAAACGCTTGTTCGCCGGGTACTTCGTTTTTCAACTCCGTAAGATAGTGTTTTTTGCATTAGGAATGCGCTGATGAAGTGGACAGCAATCGCCTGCTGTATGTTACTTTTACCCTTTTTGTCTTCTGCTGAGGGCGAAGACGTTTATGTTGGCGGCCACAGTATTTGGCCTCCTTATTTTATCTCAACGCAATCCGGCCTGAGTGTTGAAATTGTCAAAGCGGCGTTTAATGCGTCCAACAAAGGCTTTGAATTTCATCCATCTCCTTTTTCGCGTGCCATGAGAGAGCTTGCCAAAGGCGATTTGGATTTAATTACAGCTCTTTGGAAAACCCCCGCACGTGAAGCAGTCTATGAATTTAGTGAACCCTATATTTCTAACCAATTATTTTTTGTCTCTTCCGCTTCCGTACCGATTGATTATCAAGGCTTAGAAAGCCTATCTGGACATCACATTTGTACTATCTTGGGCTTTGGTTATCAAAGTTTGCTCGACCCAATCAAAGACCTAAAACAGATGACGTTGCTTGAGCTACGTACTTGTTTACTGCAATTGCACAAAGAACGTGTCGAAGGTGTCATCGCGGATAAACATGCTGCACTGTATGAATTCAAACAAGATCCCGCATTTAGTTCGTTTTCCTTTCGCGAACCTATCATCGCCGATTGGCCCGTTCATATTGCGGTGCTGAAAAGCAATCCCAGAGCGAGCCAAATTATTGAGTCCTTCAATCAAGGACTGAGACTTATCCAACAAAATGGAACTTATGATCAAATCGTTAATCGCTACATGGAGACACGTTAGATTTCTCACTTAAATACCGTTTTAAATCTGCGGTAAACGTTGTGATTTTGCCATGCGAGTGACTTCGATGTGGATACACAACATGCACAGGCATGTGAATTTCTTCGAAGGGTAATGTAACCAACTGCCCGTTTTCAATGTACGGTCTGAGGGCAAAGTCAGGACAAAAACAAACTCCCAAGCCTAACGCTGCAAATTGCGTCGCGGCACTTGCACTGTTCACGCGAAGCGTCTCGTTAATGTTAAACTTAACGCCATTTAGCTGCCATTTACCATCTAACTTTCCATTGCTGTCACCGATGCACGGCAATTGACTGAGAACATCAATTGAGTGGATTGGTCCATATTGTTCAAGGAAAGCTGGCGATGCGCTGACTTGAAGTTTAATTTCGCCGACGTGTTTTGCGATTAACGTTGAGTCAGAAAGTCGGCCAACTCGGACGCAGAGATCAAATCCTTCCAACACCAGATCGACAACCCTGTCTTGGAATACACAATCAATGTGTAATTGTGGATAGGTGATTTTCATTTGGGAAAGAAATGGCACAAGGCATTGCTCACCATAGGTTGTCGGCACGCTAATACGGAGCCGCCCGGCCATCCCTTTGGAGTCGACAAGTAAATTGTGTTCCAGCTGTATAATGCCTTCTAGTAAACGCTTCGCTTCTTCGTAATATACACGGCCATCCTCAGTAAAGCGGATATGACGCGTAGAGCGGTTTAACAAACGCACTTGAAGCTGTTCTTCCAGTGTTTTGACGTGCGTACTAACCAATGCTTTCGAGCGCCCCAAGCGACTGGCCGCCTTAGTAAAAGAGCCCTCTTCAACCAATGCAATAAAGCAGCTCATTAAATTCAACTTATCCATAATTGTTCATTATTTTTGAACACCATTTCAGATAATTTGCCCATTGTTCAATTCAATTGCAAATCGTATCTTTATTTCAGACCGATTTAGTGACGACCCACTGCAAGTTGAATGGCATCAAAACGTCTTCTTGCAGACACGATTCGCTAACTAAATCTTCGTGTTTCAGCAAACGCCTGTAGTTCGATAAAAAGCACAGGCTACATTTTGAGGTATAAGATGAATAAATTTAACCAACCAGCTCTAGCAACCACCATTTTGCGATTGTCACTTGGCGTAATGTTTCTCGCTCATGGTTTTCTAAAACTACTCGTTTTTACACCAGCAGGCACAGCAGGATTTTTTGGGTCTCTGGGATTGCCCGAGTTTCTAGGCCCGTTAACGATGTCGCTCGAATTGGCGGGTGGTCTATTGTTGGTCATTGGATTTCAAGTCAGGCTCGTATCGGTATTACTTATTCCTATCTTAATCGGCTCAATTGTTTTTGTGCATGGAGCGAATGGCTGGGGGTTCGGCAATGCTGGTGGTGGTTATGAATATCCGTTATTTTTAATTATGGCCAGTGTCGTTCAAGCATTGCTTGGCAATGGCGCCTATGCAATCGAATCTCGATTTAAATCTGTCCAAGTAACGGCTTAAGCGTAGGAGTAACATGCAATGAAAGCGTCTATTGCGCCACTTATCTATGTCAGTCACGGTGCACCGACCTTTGCGCTAGACAACACATCGATCGCAGCAAGTAACTTAAAAGAGCAAGGCAAAGCGCTTCGCAACGTAAAAGCGATCATTGCCATGTCTCCCCACTTTGCAACATCAAGTTTAACGGTCAACACAACACAGCAGCATCGCATTGTTCATGATTTCTATGGCTTTGCAAAACCGTTGTATGAGTTGACTTATGAAGCGGCAGGTCACCCAACTTTTGCCGAAGAGATAGCACGAAAGATATCCGCATCAAGCTTGCCGGTCACCACCACAAGTCAAGCTGACATGGATCATGGCATTTGGATTCCAATGCGTTACCTTTTACCAACGTCTGACGTTCCTATTATTCAAATTTCCTATCCAGCAAATTGGACGCTTGAACAATTGGAAATACTTGGACAATGTCTGGCGTGCTTACGGTTGGAGGGTTACGCTGTGTTGATGTCGGGCGGAATTAGCCATAATTTCGCCGATCTCAAAACATCGACAGAGCCTGCGGCTTACGTTATCCGTTTGCGGGAAACCTTGTTTGATTATGTAAAGAACAAAGACACAGAGGGGTTTAAGCAATACGTGCGCAATAACCCAGACGTGAAACGTGCTCATCCTAGTTTCGAACATTTCGCGCCTTTTTACGTTGCCTATTTTGCAGCCCGACCGGAAGACCTTGTTGAGATTTTCGAAGCGCCAATAGAATTACATGCGTTAGCGATGGACTCCATTACTTGGAAATTCGCTGAATAACGACATGTTCTTTGCTCAACAAGGATGTTGAACACGATAAGTAATGTTGCTCGCTCTTTGCCTACACTTTCTTACAAAACTTGGACACTCCCTCACAATTTTTTCTCACTACATCAACTAAATTACCCGCTGTAAAGGATGTTTTTTAACCACCACAATTTCGACAATTTGCAAAATGGAGTTTTTATGAAATTGCCACTCACCATTGCTACCTGTGTCCTACTATTAACGGCTTGCTCGGAAGAAGACATTGAAACAGCTAATTTCGGCTCGAGTTTTTTCAAAAATCAATACAATCTCGTTAACGCGACTGACGTTGAAATTGCTTTTCATATGGCGAACACGGAACTTGATGGCGACGAAAGAAACGTACGCGAGGATAAATACCGCGTTAAAGTGCTGAACGCCGGTGACGCTTCAACTCAAATTACGCATGAACACAATGCAAATCGTCAGATCAGTTTCTTTGTGGAGTCCGTCAACAAACTTGGGATGCTCGTGCAAGAGAAAATCAAAGTGAAAAACGACACGGACTATCACTTTATCGCGATGCAAGGGAACAATAACTCACTCAATTTAAAGGTGCTGAAGAAAGAACGTAGTGACCACGACAACGTGTTTACAGTACGGTTATTAGCCGCGCGCCAATGTCCGTTTCCGTTAATGGTCAAGCAGTAACCTTAAAAACAGGGGAAGTCTCAAATTGGTATCAAGTTGATGAATGTGTAGGGGATATCCGTATTCAAGAGGTTGCTGTCGACATCTGTAATGCGTCGTTTGGGCGCAGCTATTTATTGGTCGTAAATAATGACGGTCTAAAAAGTCTCGTACTCGAATACTAATTCTCAAGCACCAAACCACGTTATGCTTCATGACGGTTTGGTGCTTTACTTTCTTTTTAGGCGCTTGGTTTAAGGGCCGTACAATTCAATCAACGACTACACGTATTATTTACGCTCGTAAAGTGCTTCGATTGACGCTTTTTCAATGGTATTCGCGTTAACCATATAACCAACTAGCGCGCCTGATGCGGTTGCAGGCAATTCTAAGTTTCCAGACAGAGCATGCACCGTAAAGGTATAGTGGTGTACACCATGCCCCGGAGGTGGACAAGCTCCACCGAATGCTGCTGTACCGTAGTCACTTTCAATTTGCATGGCACCTTTTGGTAACTTCGCACCATTAATATTTCCTGCATCTCTTGGTAGCGACAGGGTCGTTGCAGGAATGTTAATCACTTGCCAATGCCACCAGCCACTACCTGTTGGCGCATCGCGGTCATGCACTAACACGGCGAATGATTTTGTGCCTTCTGGCGCATTGTGCCACTCAAGTGCTGGTGATTGATTGTCCCCCGTACAGCCAAACCCCTGAAATTCATGAGTCTTACTCATCATTTTGCCATCTTGAATGTCTGGGCTTGTGAGACTAAATTGATCCGCAAACGCAGAGCCTGCGCTCAGTAAGCAAACACCGAAACCCAGTGTATAAATCACATTTTTCATATTAACGACCTTTTCCTAAACCAAATTAAAATCTACAAATTCAAGATACTGGTTCACCCAAGCGTCACTTCAATGTTGTACATGACGATAATGAGTTAAACCGATTAATCTCTGATGGCAACACAATAAACCAATCAAAGGTTCGTTATTTGCCATTTACCATCAAACTTTCGCCTTTTCCCGTCAACTCGTTTTTGCGAACCTCTGACGGCGACATGCCAAACTGTTCTTTAAAGCGTTCACTGAATCTCGATTGGGATTGATAGCCACATTCCAATGCAATATGTAAAATTGGCTTACTGGTACTTTGCAGAAGATGTAGGCCCAGTCCCAAGCGAACATCGTCTTTCAATTGTTGCAAACTGGTCTGTTCGTCTTTGAGTCGTCTGCGCAAGGTTGACTCACTCATACCAAAGTGTTGAGCAATTTCGTGAGCAGAAATGGGTTCTTCTATTGTCACTTGCAAAAAGCGCTGCACTTGATCACTCAATCCTTGCTCACGCCAAAGTGATTGTACTTCAGTCCATCCTTGCACTTGGATAAATTTCGCCAGTTCTTGACGACGGTTTTCCCAAAGTTCAGGCGGCGAGATATTAGCCCATTCCACAAACTGACCTAGAAGTAGCGTAAACGTTTCATCAAATGGTTTGACTATAAAATCCGTTTGTCCATTGGTGAAATAGGAGGTTGGTTTATCCGACGGGTAAAACTCAATGATTAATGCAAAATATGGACGTTCATCTGGCATGTTACGAACCACAATGGATTGGCGATTAGCAAGCAAAATACATTCGCCTTCACGTAAAACCACTTCCACGCCATTTTGTAATTCAATCTCTTTTCGACCACTTAATACAAACATCAACACAGGGTTGATAAGACGCAGATTTCGTAATTTTTGCTCTGTATTTGCCGTGTATAACGCAAAAGGCAAAGGCTTTGATGACGCCGTTACCTTTTGAAGGCGAACTAATAAATCCTTTAACGCGTAATGCTGGTTGACCGCCATGATTTTTCCCACTCAGTAGTTTAACTTACTGTCTCCATCGCTATTTGGATTAAGCTAGTTGATTGGAAGCGACACTCGAACACCCAATCCTCCCCCCTCACGATTAAACAAGGCAATCTGACCATGATGTGCTTCTACGATTTCTCTACAAAGCGCAAGCCCCAAGCCACTGCCTGACGCTTTTGTAGAATAGAATGGCACAAGAGCATTAGCCATCACCTGTTCACTCATTCCTTTCCCACGGTCAAGCACCTCAATTATAATGTTTTCATGCTGGCGATAAGCTCGAGCACAGACATCCTGTTCAGCTGAACCTGATTCATGCGCATTTTTAAGCAAGTTGATCATCAACTGTTCTAGTTGAATTTGATCGGCTTGTATTTTTAAGGATGTATTACCTTCAAAAGTGCATCGCCACTGTTCACTTATCGCCCCCATAAAGTGCCCCCATTCAATGGCAGCTAAATTTGGGATCGGCAACTTTGCAAACTTGCCATAACCTTGAACAAATTCCGTTAAATGCGCGATGCGCTCATCAATTGTCGCAAATACACGGGTTAGTCTAGGTTCATCAACGTGCCGCGTTAATAATTTTCCACTGTGCAACATCGACGATATTGGGCCAAGTGAATTGTTCACTTCATGGCTTATAATACGTATCACCTTTTTCCATACCATGACTTCTTGGCGGCTTAGTTCGCGAGTCATTTGCTTCAAAATATATAATCGATGAGGTTGATTATTAAGAAGGAATTCACCTATCGCCAAATGCCAAGTTTGCGTTTCTTGATTGTCGAGAGTGACACTGAACAACCCTTCTCGCTCTTCACCTAGAGCCAACTTAAGCCCCATCGATGCGCTTTGCTTGAGCGTTTCAAAAGATAGGCCTTCGAGTTTTTCGGTGTGACTAAACAGATCGCGAGCGGCGTAATTACTGAAGACTACTTGGTGATTTGAATTCACCAGCAACAGGGCTTGGGGGGAACTTTGCAGAACTTTATCGAGCATTAACTCGCGTTGATACAGCCATTGCTTTTCCGCTCTTAACTGCAACGCCGTTTGATTGTAAAGTTGGCACAATTTACCGAATTCATCGTTTTGAGAATAGGCCAACGTCGTTGCAAACTCACCATCTTTGAGGTTCAGCAAGCCGAGGCTCCATCGCATCCAAACCCTCGCGAAGTCCGGCTGAGAGTTGGCGCGTCAAAATCGAGTCTCAATACAATCATGCACAGGAGAAATACTCCTTTAGTCAAGGCATCGAGTTCACTGAACCACAACACCGGCAACGAAGTGAGTAATACAACACTGCCTGTGATCATATGCAACTTTTGCATCAAGGTTACGCGCATCAATAGTCTATCTCGAATTTTTGCAAACGGCGGTAAAGCGCTTGACGAGTTAGACCAAAATGACGCGCAACTTTCGCAATAACACCTTGGTATTTACGCATTGCAGCTTCAAGCTCCGCTTTGTTAGGCTCTTTTTGCTCCGTCTTGGTACTTTGTGTCGACGCCATTGCTGCAACATTCAACTGTAAGCCGAAATCAGTCGCTTCAATCATCCCATGAGGTTTGAGTACGGCTACGCGTTTACAGGCATTTTCGAGTTCTCTGACGTTTCCAGGCCAAGTGTGATTTTTAAGGTGCTGTTCGGCTTCTAAAGAGAAATCACGATTCGGTAAAAAGTGTTTTACTAACGGCAAAATATCGTCAGGTCGCTCTGATAGCGGCGGCAGGTTTAACTCAATCACATTTAAACGATAATATAAATCTTCTCGGAAGTGTCCTTCACGAATGTCGTTAAGCAAGTTTGCATTGGTTGCTGAAATAACCCTCACCTGCGTGTGATGAGTCACCACAGACCCTAATCGTTCGTATTCACCTGTTTGCAAAACCCTTAATAGCTTCGCTTGCCCAGACAACGGCAAATTGCCCATTTCATCTAGAAACAACGTTCCACCGTTTGCGGCTTCAAAGCGACCAATCCGCGTTTTGGTTGCCCCTGTAAAGGCACCTGCTTCTGCACCAAATAACTCGGCTTCGATCAAATCGCTTGGGAGTGCACCGACATTCACCTTAATAAACGGTGCATCAGCTAACTTAGAATTTGCTTGAATAAGCTCAGCTATTTTTTCTTTTCCTGAACCATTAGGTCCGGTGATAAGCACCGATATATCTGATGCCGCAACTTGCAGCGCCATATCAACAACACGCTGCATTTGCGCACTTTCATAAACCAATCCGACCGCGTTCGCGTTATCTTTACTTGGCTGCATGACCGATTGCTGCCGTGCGATTTTATCGGAATCTTGCTTTGCTTTACTTAATTCAATGAGATTATGAATTGTGGTGACGAGTTTTTGGTCATCCCAAGGTTTCGCAATGTAGTCTGATGCCCCTGCTTTAACTAACTCAATCGCTGTCTCAAGCTCGGTCCAAGCGGTGATCAAAATGATGGGCAAATGTGGATTAAGCCCTCTAAGTTGATAAAAGAGCGATTTACCCTCTTCGCCAGACGTTGTGTCTCCTGTGAAATTCATGTCCTGAATGACTAACGAAATCGATTGGTAATTAACGATTTGCGAGGCATCAAAGGGATTATTGGCCGTGACAACCTGAAAACCATGTATTTCGAGTAACAACGACAGCGCGTCTAAAATCGCAGGGTTATCATCAACTATTAAGATTTTTTCCATGTTCAGCATTTTATTATTATCGCCCTCTCACGATGGATAAGGAGCTTGTGCTACGCTGTTTTCCAGTGTAGCACGTTGTTTTCAAAAAATATCCTTTCGTTGTACCGTCATTAAATACTGCGTGTTGCAATACTCGGTGAAATGTCAGCTGCGCGCTTTGCGGGCGCAAGTACCGACAACAAGCTCATGGCTAACACTGATAACGCGGTAAATACGATAAAGCTAAGAGGCAGTGCGGGGAGCGAGAACACCTTCATAAGTTGCTGTCCCAACAAATAGGCCGCGACACTGCCTATGACCAAACCACTCACGCTGATCAGGGCATTTTCTACCAAAAAGTAACGAATAATGGCTGATTTACGAGCGCCTAATGCGCGACGTGTGCCAATTTGTTTTGTTCGTTTGCTGATATTAAACAGCGTTAAACCAAAGACTCCCAGTGCCGTGACAAGCACAAGTACGACAATCAAGACAACCAACATTCGAAGCATTAACGTATCTTTAGCGTTGTACTTTGATTTGAGTAAATCAAATCCTTCTATTTCGCGTACCACACGTTTGTCATATAACGCCTGCATTTTGTCTTCAATTTGAGCCATCACTTGAGCACGCTGACCCGGAGCAGTGCGTACTACAAAGTCTTGAATGGTGTCCGTCTTAACGAGCGGAATAATTAAGACGTTGAAAGGTTTAGAATCACGTAACCACGCACCTGCCATACGCTCAACAATACCAATAATCTGGACTGGTTTATCCTCCATATAAATGGTCTTTCCAAGGCCATTGCCTTCAGGAAACATTTCGTCGGTAAATGCTTTTGACGCAATGACAACTGATGGCGCTGTTTGTTTCCCGTCGCTGCCATGCACGACAATCTCATCATCGCTGAAATTACGTCCCTCACTGAGCTTAACACCCAATGTGTTTAACGCATGTTCGTCACCAAACATGTAACTCGCGCGCACTCGTTTTCCTTCTTCTGGTTCAGGTTTCTCACCAAATCCAGAGGCGCTGCCTGAACCTGACAACGGAATGGTTTGCATCAAACTGGCATCAATCACGCCTGGGATTTGACGAAGCATCGCCTCATCAAGCTCAATCTGCTGGTCGATATTGACATCACGTCCAAAAGTCATCACGTTAAACGTGAACAGCGCTTGCTCATGATATCCCGTGTCCTGCTTTAAGTAGGTCAATCTATCGCTAATAATGAATGCGGCGTTACTGACGATTGCGGTGGTAATCGCAATTTGAATAAGCAATAAAATGGCACCCACTTTTGAGCGAAGCATAGCGTTAATAATTGGTTTAATTTCTAACATGTTTCACTCCTTATTGGCTTTTCAGATAAATAGCGGGTGTGGTGCGGCACACTATCCACGCGGGGTACAATCCCGCAATAATGCACGACACAATCGCAATAACTGGGGATGCAAACAACATTGTGGCATCCATCGTCGCCAAATTTGTGTACACACTGTGGGTCGCGCGCACGCCCCAAAGTCCTAATTGTGAAATCACGATACCTAACGTGCCGCCAAGAAAGCCAAGGAGAGACACTTCCACTACATGTTGATAAAACACTTGTCGCTTACTTGCCCCCAGCGCTCTTCGAACGCCCACTTCTGGTGCACGACGTAAAAATTTAGCCAGTAGCAGTCCCAGAATGTTCGCAAGACATACCGCTAGGAACATGAAGCTCAGTGCCACAAGTACTTTGTTATCCTTACTGACTACGCTGAAGAATTCCATCCAATCTTCCACGTTATTGAGCTTATAAACCAGTTCATCACGGTTGAAGCGACCCAATTTCTGTTGCTCTTGCATATACGCCATGAGGTATTCACCATAACGTTGTTTGGCTTGTTCGTCTGGCAACTCTGCCCAAAACTGCACCCAAAAACGCTCTGAGTTTAATTTATCCTGAAACGTATTTGATGGCTCAAATTTCCAACCATTGGTGTTACCCCAGTTGTCTAATTCCCGCGCCGCAACCAAGGAAAATGGCATGTAGATATGCTCTGGCTTTTGAAATGCGCCATTATTCAAATCGTAGAACTTGATATGAATATCCCACGTTTTGATTATCCCAACGATTTGATACTGTCCATCATCCAAGTTAATTGATTTACCCACATTGTTTCCGCCACCGAACAACTTATTATTCAAATAATCATCGATAACAATCACAGGGGACGCATTGAGATCATCATTTTCAGACCAAGTCGCACCATTGATAAACTCTAGGTTAAAAATCTCGAAAAACTGACGATTCACAAGACGTGCCGCACTTGAAAAGGGCTTTACTGTCGACGCATCTAAATGAACCGAAAACCCCGTTTTCACGCTGGCTGTTTTGCGCTCTGGAATCGGTGCATTCATTAGGTTTACAGCATCCTGATAGGTCATTTGCCTTGGCATGCCATCTTTGGTCCAAAGCTTAACACCTTCATCAACGGTTTGAAGTTGCGGGTGAAAAAGCTGGTTGCTCTTTTCTGGTATAGGATCCATTGACATCATGTGATAGACCGACAAGCTGGTCATCGTGACGCCTACGCCGATTGCTATCGCAAGTACCATTAAAAATGACACCACCGGAGTGCGCTTAAAGCTGCGCCAGCTTAAATCTAGGTAATGCGTAAACATGTTATACACCCTCTAGCACTGGCGCAGGTTGGGAAGGATGACCTTGATAAAGCGTGAAATCAGCCAGCTGCCCATCGACCACTTGAATATTACGTGGTGCGCGGCGCGCCAATTCTGGGTCATGGGTCACCATAATGATGGTCGCTCCATCACGATTAATTTGTTCGAGTAACTCCATAACTTGTCTTGCCATTAAACTATCCAAGTTTCCTGTTGGTTCATCAGCGAGTAAAAAGCGAGGTTCACCAGCAAGCGCACGTGCAATTGCAACGCGCTGCTGCTGGCCCCCAGAGAGTTGTTGTGGCAAATGCTTCGCTCGGCTGGCAAGGCCCACTTGCTCTAAACATTGCTCAATGCGACGTTTACGCTCCGCAGCCTTGATACCACGATAACGCAGTGGGACTTCAACGTTCTCATATAAATTTAAATCGGGGATTAAGTTAAAACCCTGGAAAATAAACCCAATTTTTTGGTTTCGTAAATCTGCACGTTGGTTGTCCGACAGGCTGCCGACATCAATACCATCGAGTAAATATTGACCCGTTGAAAATGGCTCTAGCATGCCCGCAATGTTTAAAAATGTTGTTTTACCTGAACCTGATGGCCCAGTAACCGCGATGAATTCACCTTCTTTTACACTTAAGTTAAAATCGCGAAGCGCGTGCGTTTGCACCATGTCAGTTTGGTAAATCTTGCCTACATTTTTCATTTCTAACATTTTGTCATTCCTGTATTTTCCTTGGCTTTATTCACGTCTTATCTGGCCAAGTTTTATTAAAATTATTGTGCTTTAAGCGGTGCGCTTTGTCTGCGCTTCACTCTGCAGCGCTTTGTTAATTCAAAAGAATTGAAGGTGATTGATTAAACGTTTCGTAGTTAGAAATGATGATTTCATCACCTACCTCTAAACCTGACAGCACTTCAACTTCTCGAAGACTGTAAGCACCTAACTCGATATCAATTTTGGTGGCGATGTTGCCATTCAGTTTGTACGCGACAAAGCCACCTGACTGAGTGAACCCACCACGTCTCACTTTGAGTACATTTTGCTTGTTTTCTAGCAAGATACGCGCTGAAAGCTGTTGATTCTGGCGGATGCCTGTCAACTCGGTTTGGCCGAATCGAACACGCGTTGTCACTTCACGATTGCTGACTTCTGGTGAAATAGCTGAGAGCTTACCAGTGACCATTTGATTGCCAATTTTGAGCTCAACGTCCATACCGAGTCCGAGTCTCATTAGCGAAACTTTCAGACACTTGCACTTCTGCTTCATACGCGCTTAAGTCAACTAATGTCATCAGGGCTTGGTTTTTATTCACCAATTCTTTTGGCTGTACGTTTAAGTTACCGACAATGCCAGAAACCGAAGCCGTAATGTTTAAGTTCTTAACTTTTCGCTCCAACTCTTCCACTACAAACTGTTGTCGCTCGAGCGTGCTTTTTGCCGCTTGCAAGTCAAAAGCGAGCGTATCTTTCGCCAGCGCGACTTCTTCTTTCGCATGTTTGAAACTTAACTTCGCTTTAGCGAGTTCATCAACGGCTTTCTCTAAGTCAATTTGGCTTATCAAATGTTCTTTAATCGACAATTGCGCCCTACGGTTCTCTCTGTCCGCAGCATTGAGCTTCAACTTGAGCCATATCGAGTACTTTATTGAGGTTCAATGTTTCTCTGCGCGCATCGAGTTCCTTACGTGCTAATTCGCCTTGCAGTCGAGCAAATTCAGATTTCTGCTGCTGCAATTCATTATTTAGTTCAGGGCTGTCTACTATCGCAACCACTTGGCCAACAACGACACTGTCACCCGCACTCACTTGCAGATCCACAAAACCTTGCTCTGGACTGTAAACACGAGGGGCGTTAGCCGCGACGACTTTGCCTGTCGCAACAACATCACGGGTTAAGTCACCTCGCTCGACTTTCGCAAACTGCAATTGCGCCTTTTCAATGGATTGTTCGGCCGTTTCGCCGTTCATAATGGCATTTGCAGAAAGCGCGATGGCAAACGTGGCCGCGATGGCAATCACAATATTACGCGGCGTTTTTTTACTCTTTGTAACGACGACGTCTTGTCCACTGGTATCTTTAATCATGGTTAGTCCTTACACCAAGCAGATAATTCACTGACACGAATTGCCAAAGCAATTGCAATGACCATAAGAGGTGAAATAAAAAAACAACTCAACAACATCGGTTTCTGCTTGTATTTAGTTGATAGTACGAAAAGTAATACCAACTTTATGCCAACTTTTATCTTGTTGATTATAAAGAGTTTAGTATATTTAGTTTCACGAAGAGACTGTCCGCGGACACAAAAAGTGTCCGCAGCGGACACTTTAATCAGCTCCAATTTGAAGGTTTAAGTGGTGGAGATTCCGAACTTTTTAAGACGGCGATATAAACTACGGGTTGAAATACCTAAGACGTCAGACAACGCCTCGATCGATCCTGTATGACTTCCAACAACATACTGTAAATACTGTTTTTCTGCTTCATCGAGCGAAAGCAACGATTTGAATTCATTAGGATCGTTGTGCACTGCGAGTGCTGGTTTTGCCGTTGTGATGTCTGGACCAAAATCAACGTGGTGTATTTCATCGTCATCACTCATTATTGCAGCACGCAGAATGACGTGTTTGAGTTCTCGAATGTTGCCATTAAAAAGCCCTGTTTGAAGCTGGCTTAATGCCTTATTTGAAAGGCGTTTACTGGCAAACTCTGACTTTTCTAGTAGGTGTTTTGCAAGTAAGGCTATGTCTTGCGTGCGCTCGCGTAGCGCTGGTAGGTAAATTGGAAATGCAGCTATTCGATAATAGAGATCTTCGCGAAATTTCCCTTCTTTTACCAGTGATAACAAATCTTTGTGGGTTGCACACACTAAACGAAAATCAGCATTGCGATAAACAGTGCTTCCTACCGACCGAAAATTCCCGGTTTCTAATAAGCGCAAAAGCTTAACTTGCATGCTCATTGGTACGTCAGCGATTTCATCTAGAAACAATGTCCCTCCGTGCGCCAGTTCCACTAGCCCCGCTTTTTTCTGCGTTGCGCCAGTAAATGCCCCCTTTTCATGACCGAACAATTCACTTTCAAAGAGATTTTCATTGAGTCCCGTACATTCGACTACCACAAACGGTTTGCTACTGCGACGACTCGCTTGATGCAAAGCTTTTGCAGCGAGCTCCTTGCCAGTCCCTGTTTCACCACACAACAACACATTGATGTCGGTTTGGCCACTGCGATTAATCAATTTCAGCATGGCTTTAAACGCATCAGACTCGCCAATCATCTGAGCTTGCCCAATGTGCCTAGAGGCGTACTCTATTTTGTCTAACACTTCTAAAAAGCCAATGGTGATCCCATCATCATCCACGATTGGCCGCATATGAATGTCGCAGTATGCGTCTCCATCTGCTGTTGGATGGATGTGTAATGCACTACTGGCTTTTCCCGTTTGTTTACATTCAGACAAAGGACATTGTTCACCCTGCTTATCACACGGTTCACTCGCATGATGACTGATTTCATAGCAGCGACTATAGCCAATTTGAATGCTCGTCTCGTAGAGCCTCTCGATAGGGTAAATTTACTGCAAGTATCCGATAGTTGGTATCGATAAAAATGGCTGGTTTTTCAACCGCGTTAATCATCGCTTGCACTGTTGCAATATTCATCTTCGCTCAACTCAAACCGATTTTGTCAGTCATTTATGACATAAAAACACCATTAGTGACAAACAAATAAATGGTTCAATATTTTTTTGCAGTATTTTCAATAACTTCTAAACTAAATTTTTGGCATGGGACTTGTAATAAGTAGGTTAGTTTTAGGGAGGTCAAATGTTTAATAACAAGCTGGTGAAACATTTAGCAGTCATTGTTGTGGTCAAGGTGTGTGCGGTATTGCTCATTAAATCGCTTTTTTTTGCAGAGCCGAGTTTAGACAGCCACAGCCCAAAATCACAGCAAATTAGCGAACACCTGATCTCTAAATCATCTTAAGGGGACTTACATGGAACTTACCGTCGTCGAGCTATCGCGGCTGCAATTTGCACTCACCGCGATGTTTCATTTTATTTTTGTACCGCTCACTCTTGGGCTGTCATTTATTTTGGCCATCATGGAATCCGTTTACGTGATGACCAATAATCCTATCTATAAAGATATGGTGAAGTTTTGGGGGAAATTGTTCGGGATTAATTTCGCGCTGGGCGTAACCACGGGCCTAACCATGGAATTCCAGTTCGGTACAAACTGGGCATACTATTCTCACTATGTTGGCGATATTTTTGGTGCGCCTTTAGCCATTGAAGGTTTGGTGGCGTTTTTTCTTGAATCCACGTTTATCGGTTTATTCTTTTTTGGTTGGGATAGGCTCACCAAGCGCCAGCATTTATTAACGACTTGGCTGGTCGCGTTAGGCTCTAACTTTAGTGCGCTCTGGATCCTCATCGCCAATGGTTGGATGCAAAACCCTGTGGGTTCAGAGTTCAATTTTGAAACTATGCGCATGGAAATGGTCAGCTTTGCTGAACTTATTTTTAACCCTGTTGCGCAAGTCAAATTTGTTCATACCGTCGCTTCTGGCTATGTCACAGGGGCAATGTTTGTGTTGGCCATTTCAGCTTATTACCTTTTGAAGAAGAGAGACATAGCCTTTGCTCGTCGATCTTTCGCCATAGCTGCAAGCTTTGGTCTTGCATCAATTCTCTCGGTTATCGTACTTGGTGATGAAAGTGGCTATGAGATTGGCGACGTACAAAAAACCAAACTGGCAGCAATCGAAGCAGAATGGGATACGCACGAACCACCGGCTGCCTTTACCTTGATTGGCTTACCAAATGAAGAAACCATGACTACCGATTACGCAATTAAGATCCCCTATGTGTTGGGTTTAATTGCAACGCGCTCTGTTGACGAGCCAGTGACCGGTATTAAAGATCTCATCTCGGAACACGAGCAACGTATTCGTCGTGGGATGGTCGCCTTTGGACTGCTTCAACAATTGCGTCACGGTGATAAAAGTGCTGAAACCATCGCGGCTTTTAACGAAGTAAAAGTGGACTTGGGCTATGGCTTACTTCTGAAAAAATACACGGATAACGTAACCGATGCTACCGATGAACAAATACAAGCTGCGGCCAAGGACACAATTCCAAAAGTAGCCCCTCTGTTTTGGTCTTTCCGCGCAATGGTGTTCAGTGGTTTTGTGATGCTTTTCGTTTTTGCCATGGCATTTTGGCAAAGTACACAACACCGCCAAGAAAAGAAAAAATGGCTGTTAAGAATGTGTTTGTGGTCACTTCCTTTGCCTTGGATAGCTGCAGAATGTGGTTGGTTTGTCGCAGAGTATGGTCGTCAGCCTTGGTCAATTGCGGAAATTTTACCAACGGGACTTAGCGCCTCTTCAGTAAGCGCCGGTGATGTTACTCTTTCACTCCTCGCCATTTGTAGCTTCTATCTCTTACTGTTCATCGCGGAAATGTACTTGATGATCCACTTTGCAAAACGTGGACCGTCTTCTCTTGGATTGAATAAGTATCACTTTGAGCAAATGAATAATGCACCACAAGGGGGGCTTTAACATGTTGGACTATGAAACGCTAAAACTCATTTGGTGGCTACTCATTGGCGTGTTGCTGATTGGCTTTGCCGTAACCGATGGCTTCGATTTAGGTGTCGGCATGTTACTACCGTTCTTAGGGAAGGATGACACAACTAAACGCGTGATGATCAATACCGTCGGTCCCCATTGGGAAGGTAATCAAGTTTGGTTGGTTACTGCAGGTGGAGCTTTGTTCGCCGCTTGGCCACAAGTGTACGCCGTTGCCTTTTCGGGATTTTATTTAGCAATGATTTTGGTGCTCGCAGCACTATTCTTCCGCCCTGTGGGTTTTGATTATCGCAGCAAACTCGACAATCCAACATGGCGCAAAATGTGGGATAACAGCTTATTCATTGGCTCGTTTGTTCCTGCACTTGTGTTTGGCGTTGCCTTTGGAAATTTATTGCAGGGTGTTCCCTTCTTACTCGATGAATACCTGCGTGCGACTTACCAAGGAAGCTTCTTTGCACTGTTGAATCCATTTGCCATCTTATGTGGACTCGTCAGTGTACTTATGCTGGTCACGCAAGGCGCAACGTGGTTACAAATGAAAACCACGGATGAATTAAAAGCACGCTCTGAAAACGTCAGTGTCATTTCTGCAATTACTACGGCAATTACATTTGGTTTTGCAGGCGTGTGGCTCTATTTCGGTCATTTTGGGTACGAGGTCACTGCGTTTTCTCCAAGCACTCAAGCCGCAAATCCTTTGTTAAAAACCGCAATCGCTCAACCTGGTGCATGGTTTCATAATTACGAGCGATACCCATGGATGATAGCCGCACCTGTTTTGGGTCTGGTATTGCCTTTTGCAACGGCGCTATTTAGCAAAAAACAGGCGAATGCGATGGCGTTTTTAACAAGCTCATTGGGGGTGGCCGCTATCATTTTAACAGCTGGATTTGCCATGTTCCCATTTGTCATGCCATCGAGTCTAGATCCAAGCCACAGCTTGACAGCTTTGGATGCGACATCCAGCGAACTGACATTAAAGATCATGCTCATTGTTGCATTGATATTCGTACCCATTGTGCTTGGCTATACCCTTTGGTCTTACTTCAAAATGTTCGGTCGCATTAGCCAAGAGGCAATCCATAACAACAGTAAATCTTTGTATTAAGGAGCAAATTATGTGGTATTTCACTTGGATTTTAGGCGTGTTATTGGCCTGTGCGTTTTCAATCATCAATGTAATGTGGCTCGAAAACACAGAGAATTTAGACCGCCTCAGTGAACTTGAAGACGATTGAGGTACTCCGAATTGACGTATTCACTAAACTCTCGTTGTTCAATTTACGCATCACGTTTTGCTGAATTGCAGCAAAACGTGATGCTCCAATACGTGTCCTTTCTTTTAGCAACTATCACGACCGTACTTGTTCTGTTTTGGCCGCCTGTTGCAATAAATACTCAAGGACAAGTTGATCACGGCACATTTACTCTGGTTATGTTGGCAAACAGTGCTGCATTTATTCATGGCATCGGGTTTAAACCGCACACGCTATTGTGGCGATGTTTGTTTACTCCATTTTTCGCATGGCCACCTTTGATCTGGTTTTTGCTTGGGCTGGCTTAATAACACCGTTAGTCCAATAGGTTTTTGTGTTTAGGCGGAATCAATGTACCCGTTTCATTGTTCACCTTTTTGCAAAAACTCATGCTTAAGTAGAAACTAACCAGAGGATACTACGACTAAAATACGTTCTATAGATGAAATGTAAATCGCTTCTGTCTATACTCAACTAAGTTGCAAATGATGAGAGCGAAACATGGATCTAGAACATGCTGCGTCACATTATGAAGAGTACGGTTTTGTCTGCCTAAGAAATTTTTTGCCTCAAACTATGTTAGACATGGTAGAGCCTGTCGTGCGTACGTTTCACGATAGATGGGTAGAAGATAACCATCTCTTTTATAAGGCCAGTGCCATCAATTCGTCTGGATTAACCGCTGAAACCTATTTAGAGAAAGAAGAACGTCAAAAATTGTTTGCGCTAATAGGCAGTGAAGAAATGAGCAAACTTGCGACTACTTTGCTTAAACGCCCCATTTATATGAACTCACAGCTCTTTTTCAATCCGATTAACCCTCATCAAAAAAATTACTGGCACCGTGATGGACAGTACCACCTAAGTCTGGAAGAACAAAAAGACGCACTGCAAGGTCCTGACATTATTCATGTGAGAATACCGCTTGCCAATGAACCGGGCATGGAACTCGTCCCAAAAAGCCATAAGACATGGGATAGCCCACTTGCACTCGATGTAAGGCTCGAGAAAAATGGCCATAAAAAAAGCGATCCGCTCCCCGAAGGGCAGATTGTTCAGCTCAATCGTGGCGATGTGTTGGCCTTTTCTGCAAATATGCTGCATCGTGGTTTATACGGCCAAGAACGGTTTGCATTAGATATTTTATTTTGTGAACCCGAAATGCATTCGTTCCTGAACGACGTACATCAACCTTGCGCGGAAATAAAAGCAACGTTAGAGTGCTTAGCTGTATTTCCATAAAACAAGAATAATCGACATGTTCAAATCAATTTTGCTTAGCACTGTGCTGTGCGCAAGCTTCGCATCAACTGCCGCAGACGTTGTACTGTTTCGTCATGCTGAAAAACTAGACGATGCGGATCCCTCGCTAACGACCGCAGGCGAAGCGCGAGCCAAGCGTATAGCCAATCTCATTGAGCCGCTTTCACCGACGGCACTTTATTCAACAGACTACAATCGAACACAGCAGACTATTGCCCCTTTAGCAAAGAAAGCACAGTTGCAGGTTTTAAGTTATGACCCAAGACAACTCGCGGCATTTGCTGAATCACTTCGAGAAATGGAAGGTGTGGTGGTTGTAGCCGGACATTCTAATACGACCCCTGAACTGGTAAAAATACTCTCAGGTACGACTTGGCCAATTGATGAAAGTACGTTTGATGATCTCTTTATTCTCAAACAAACAGAGCATGGTTTTGAGTTCAATCACTACTCGTCAAATGCCACTTCTTTGACTGAAAAGTAAGTCTCTCGCTTTTATTTCTAAGCGCAGATAAGCCTGCGCTTAGAACAGTATTTCGATTGTAATCCAGACGATCAGTTTGTAATTCAAGTTAGACGAGTTGCGCAATTGCGAGATACGATATGCGCGAAAACACGCCACCTTAAAAATGATACGCTTTTAATCTTATACAAATCATCGAGTTCAAAGCTCTGTTAACGAACCTCACAAACAAATAACAATGAATCTCTGTTCTTACTCCTACACTTAAAATGTAGTGGAGGTGTCATATGAAAAAATGGTTCACTGTTGGATTTTTGCTTTTAGCAACACTTATGGGTGGATATGGCATATGGATTTTGAATCAACCCGAAGATCCCTATTTGGCGCGTCAGGTTAAGCAGACCGCGCCATCTGAAGACAACTTTTTGTTGGACTTTTACCCGCACATTAGCAAAGTCTCACGGCCCAACGAATGGTATCACTTCCCTATTCCACTGGGTGATACTGGCCCTAACCGCAGTCTATATTCAGGGCCAAACCAATACCCCTTCTTTTGTATGACCGTAGATTCCGACCTAGGCCAACCCGTTGTCGATAATCAATATGGCAATGGTGTCCCTGTGTTCAATGACGACAAGCAAATAGTGGGGTTTAGTAAAGATTGTGGTTTGCCAAGTCAGTACACCTACTATGAAATCACAGATACTGGCATCCACAATGTAACCGCAGAGTCTGTCAAAAATGACCGTCATGGTCTGTTAGTACGCGTCGAACAAGGCACGATAAATCGTTTCATTTACGCCATTGTAATGCCTGTTGGTTTTGACGACCTCCCCTATCGAAACATCTCATCCAACTGGAACAAAAAGCTCATTTATCAATTTAATGGCGGTTCAGGGATCGGATTTCGTCAAGGTAGGCTTAGTGCGGTGAGCTTAATCAAAAACCAAATTGAACAACTTAAATTAGGATATGCCGTCGTGAGCTCATCCGGCAATAAAACCAGCTATACCTACAATATGCTGCTCGCAGAAGACACCGCCGCTCGTGTTAAAAAGCAATTTGTAAGTCTCTATGGTGTGCCACTTTATACCGTTGGTATCGGTGGTTCTGGTGGCGGTTTAGCGCAATACCTAATTGCACAAAATGGTTCTGGCATTCTTGATGGTCTCATTCCTTTGTATTCGTATCCCGACATGATCACCCAAACAACCTACGCCCTCGATTGTGATCTGCTCAACAACTATTTTACCTTTCGCGCGAAAGACAAGTCCTATTGGCGAGATTGGGAAAATCGTCAACGCATTGAGGGTATGAACGCCATTAACGATTTCCCTCAAAAAGCGGGCTTTATGCAACCCATCAATCAGTTAAAAGCAGGCTTTTTTCCTTCTTTGCCAACAGGCAGTAGCGAATGCATCAATGGTTATTTTGGCTTATCCAGCTTCATTAATAACCCCAAACAGGGGTTTTTACGGCCATTGTTTAGTGACGATGTCCTAGAGAAAACGCAATGGAGTTACTGGCAGGATTTGGTTGCGGTATTTGGACACGATGAAGATGGTTTCGCCAATTCCACTTGGGATAACGAAGGCGTTCAATATGGTCTAAATGCCCTTGTTCATCATGAAATATCAGTTTCACAATTTATTGATTTAAACAGAAAAATTGGTGGATGGAAATCACAGACTGCAATGGCACAAGAGGAAATCGTGATGCCGTTTGGTGCAAAGCTCCCCATTTGGTTAACCCTTTGGGGAAATCAAAACATCTCTGACATGTCACCACTTTCACCCGAAGTCGCACCTCGTCATATCGGTAGTATTCACGCCATGAATCAAGCATATCGGTCTGGACAGGTTTTCATCGGACGCGTGCAGTTGCCGATTATAGATGCACGCCACTATCTTGAGAATGAGCTAGATATGCATCATATGTCTGCGTCTTTTTACTCTCGACTTCGGATAGAACAGGCTACAGGTCAGCATGAAAACCAAGTTATTTGGGTGGCGGATAAGGACTTTAATCCAACAACGCGCGCCTTCGAGATGATGGATAAATGGCTTTTGGCCATTGAAGAACACACACCAGAAGGAATTTTAAAAGCAAAACCTCACGAGCTGACGGATACCTGCTTTGACAAAAATGGCGACATTATGGCGTCCGGTCATGATGTCTTTGATGGAAAATGGAACAATCGAATGCCTGGTGAATGTGTAAAACATTTCCCCATGTTTAGTACTAGTCGCATCGAATCAGGTGCACCTTGGAATGGCGCGCTATTCAAGTGTACTAGGATGTCAATTGACGTAGCCGTCGAGAGGGGCGTGTATGGTGATATTGATATCACCCCCTCCCTCGATACATTAAAGTCGATTTTCCCAACCGGTGTTTGTAATTACGATGCAAAAGATTTAGGTAGGCCGAATGATATATAGCGACTTAAATTTTCATTGATTTAGGTACGAAACATTTGTTACTGTCTTGTAATAATTACAATAAAAATCTCCTTGGAGCGGTTAATGCCCAAACTGTTTAGCTATGGCACGTTGCAACTTCCTCAAGTACAACTGGATACCTTTGGAAGACATTTAGAAGGGATAAGCGACGCCATTATCGGGTTCAAGTTAGAGCTTGTCGAAATCACAGATCCCGCGGTATTGGCAAGTAGTGGGCAGACACATCATCCAATATTAAGACGTTCAGAAAGCGTCTGCGAAGAAGTAGCTGGCACCGTTTTTGACATCTCAGACGATGAACTACGTCAGGCTGATAGCTACGAAGTAGATGATTATGAACGCATCGAAGTACCATTAAAATCTGGTTTAACTTGCTGGGCTTACGTAGAAAGGCTATTAAAATGAGTGGTCTATCCATGATCTCTCCACATTTTTACACTACGCTATTAAAGTTGGTATAAGTGTTTTTCACACGGATGTAAAATCATGAATCAAATTCGAGCAATTAGCCTATCTCTTCTTTTGATGTTGTTAAGCGCATGTCAATTTTCTGAAAATGATCCTCCGCGTAACTTATCTATTGCCAATATCAACACAGGGCCTGTCGCCAATCTAGAACAAAATGAGACCTTTGAGCTTTTTTACGATTTAGATGTTGCAGGACTTAGTGACATTGACGTCGATGTACACTTTTATCTTATTCACAATAATGAATTGGTGGATACACAAAATAGCCAGGAACAAACAATTGAAGACGTGCATCAATTAGCCATTGTTTCTTTATCTCAGTTAAAAGAAGGCCGACACGCGCTGTCTGTACAAGCAACGCTTCCAGACAATCTAAAAGGCGGCCAATATCAAATTATTGCGCATGTTGATCCTGACAATATGGTCATCGAAGACATCGAGAATGACAATGCACCATCAACAACAAACGCCTCCTATGCAAACGGACAGTATCCTCACGCGGATATTGAGGTCGAAATTCAAAGTACCCACGATTATGAATTAAAAACACTGAAGTTTGGTCAGTCCGCACTGATACTAGATGCTCCTCATGTTGATAATGGAAACCAATTCCACCATGCCGATTTAATTGGCTATCTCGTTGCTGACTATTCTGGTTCTGCTCTCGACAAAGTCACTGTAAAAGCAGAAGTTGACGTAAATGGCGCGTGGCGCCCACTTCACTTTTGGTCAGCGGAAGAAACTCAATACCTAGAGCAGCTTTCATACAGTTTTAAAACGGTTCTTTCAGATCAACACATCGGTTTTGACATTGCCTTTAATGACGAACTTAGTCAGGCCCTTTACCAAACGTTCAGTGGTCAAAATGGGGCGGAACTCGCCTTTCGATTCACACTCACAGATAGCAATGGCGATGGTGATTTAAACAGTGACAATAATGTTATCGAGCAGTCGATCCCGCTTTACTTCTTTGAAGGCCACACCGCAAATGTTGGTACTCAAAATCGATTAGCGAATATCAAACTAGCTCAGTCTTACGACAAATCTTACGGCGACCAATCTAAATTTAGTATCGGTGTCGACTTATCAGGCCAACTATTGATAGTACCCGCAGGCGACCCTGGAGCACGAATTACGGCGGAAGGAAATGTCGAAGCCTATTTTTTCAATGCTCAAAATACGTTGTTTGGCATTTCCTATGATGGAAGCGCGTATGTTTCTGGACTTAATACTGGCTATTCTTCAGAGATGACCATTTTCAATAACGTCGTGTTTGAAGATGAAAGCTATACGTCTAAATTTGAAAAGTCATGGACCAAGTCATGGGAAGAGGAAAAGGTGCTAGCGAAAGCCAATTTCACCATCGGCCCTATCCCTATGTCAGTTGAAGCGGGCGTCGATGGCAGTTTGGGATTTGAATTGACCGTTGGATACAACGCAGAGTTATACGCAAATGGCGACTTGTTCTCGGTTGATTTTGGTGCGTTTGGCCGCGGTGGAGTTGATCTCGCCGTGGCGTCCGCGGGCGTTGAAGCTGAATTCAATTTGATAGACAACGTTTTCAGCCTCGACTCATCTGCCGGTTTCTCGCTTGTCTCTACCGACAATGCAACTCCACATATTTATTATGCCTTAGAACTCACAGACGACATGGATGTAATTTCAGGCAAATTTGGACTCTACGCAGAAACGAAAGGGATTAAGTGGTGCAAAAAATGGGGTATTCCATATCCCTGCGGTTCAAAGACGACTCGTTATGATCTTTGGCTGTACCAGACTGACAGTGTGTTCCAAAAATCTTGGACACTATACAGTAAAGAAGGCAGTGTAAATCTATGATGAGGAACTCTGCTTATTTAACCAACCTTTTAGCGCTGTCATTCATTGCATCGACAATGGATGCTAACGCTTACTGCGAACGTCAGTATGACTTGACTGTCACCACTATTTCTTCGTTTTCAATGGCCGGCAAATCAGCCAGTTCTCCAAGCAGTTTGAAAATGGAAGCGAGTATCGCGCTTAAACAAGTGCAAGTCGACGGGGAAAATAATTGGTGGGGGCTACTCGCAAGTAACGTAAGAAGCGTGCAGGCCACAACGGAAACTCCGCTTCCCATCTATCAAATCCCATTTGCGTTTAAACAATCAGCAAGTGGACAAATTGAGCAATTTTGGTTCCCGAACACGCTACCTTCTCAACAGCAAATGATGCTTAAAGGGCTGGCGTACTATTTTCAGGTTCCAAAATTGAAAGACGCTCCTTTCCCTGAATTTGAATCAGATACAACTGGTACTTACCAAGTCACATACCGTACAGACGACTCCCGTATTTCGTACCAAAAACAGAAATACATAAAGTTGCTTAGCCCTTCAACTCAACAAGTCAATGTTTTGGATTCCAAGCATCAATTTCAACCTGACCATTGTTGGTTTGAAGAAAAATCAGGGCGAGATACACTTGAAACTTTCACCAGTAGTGGGGCTATTAGCCTAAATACGCATCAATCTTATCAGTTAACCAAGTCGTCATTACAAACAAGCCCGCTGTTTTCGATGAGCAACAAATTAGACGAATGGCAGGTTGTAGAGACGGCGTTAACCGCCCAAGATTTGAAAAAGCTCAAACAAACCCTGTTTGAATTAATACGAAGTGACTTAAGCAATATTGATGCACACTCGCTGGCAATGCGTTTACGCCCGCTGGATCCAGTATTGCAGGATCTCTTGCCAATTTTTGGTAAGGAGTATTTGTCCGATGCAGCACAATCGAGACTTTTGCATGCACTCGGCAATTTAGACAGTGCAAACAGTCAGTATTTGCTTGTTAATGTTCTGATGAGCTATTCAAGCCGACCTGAAATCCAATTTCGTTCTCTAAGAGCCTTAGCCTATGGTGATGCCGCTCTTTCTGATCAAACCGTTGACTCGCTGACCAATGCGCTGCAAAACGGTCTTGAAACATCTGAAGTGGAGCTGCAAAATAACTTTTATCTCACTGTCGGCAGCATAGTAAGGCACAGAGGAAAAACAAAGCGGATTCAACAGTTGCACGACGCACTTGCAATCGTTGCAACAGAATCAAACAGTCTTGACCGGAAAAAGGCCGCGATTGGCGCGCTCGGCAATACCAATGACGTGCAGCATTTGGGCATACTTAAAAAATACGCACAGGAAATGCGTTCGCCGACCCAAAATGTCGCGATAAAAGCACTTGGGCGCTTAAACAAACCAGAGGCCAAAATTGTTCTTGTTGATATGTTGAACCATGAAGTGCCAAAACAAACTGTCACGAGTTTGCTTAAAGCAGTTGGCGACTATCAGCTTAGTAACGAAACGCAAAATAAAGTTGTCCAATACGTCGAAAGCGATTCAGAAATCACCAAGCAGGCCGCGATTGCTGCATTGGCTAAACAATCTGCGCTTTCCGAAACGGCTAGAGATTCCTTAAAACAGCAAATAACAAAACAGAGTGATCGACGTACAATGCAACTGATCGTAAACACTTTAGAACGCTCGAAACTTTGAGTGGCGTTTGCTGCGTATCGATAATTGATACACATTTTAACAGTTCTTATATTGAGTTCATGATAGATTTGACCTAATTTTCAGTTGGTTTGCACGCCTAGGCATTCAAGTAGCATAATGAAATATCGATAAGGTGTTGTTCATAAAACCTTTTTTGATTGCAACACTTGAAAAACTGAGGTCAGGTAGCCAGCCAACCTTCTCTACACGGGCAATATTTATAAGGATTTGAAAAATGAACAAATGGGTACTCGTTGCAGCCCCGGCGCTATCATTGCTGTCAGGCTGTTCTACAGAAACGACAGATTCCAAAAACGTTGCAACCGAAGCAATTTGGGGTGAATTCAAAGTAACATCGGACGGTAATCGCGCTCGTTTAGTCGCTGAACTCAATGTTGATGGCAGCAATGGCAACAATCTAAAACTTACCGATGGCGATAAACTCTATGCTACCGCCAGTGGCGTTACGAAAGAACTGGTAGAAGATATTGATTTTTTCGATGTCGATTATCAAGCATACTTTGACGAAACCAAGAGCAATGCCTCGTACAGTATCGTGTTTGAACGTCAAAAAAGCGCTCAGAAATTAATATCTACAGTTCAACTACCAGAATCATTTACGATTTTTGCACCGCAAAAAAGCCAATCATTCAATCTCAAAGACTCATTGTTTATTAGCTGGCAAGGATTAAGTTCGGGTAAAAGCATTGACTTCAGTTACTCTGCATCATGTTCGGCGAAAGATGGTGGTTCATACTCGACCAGTGCATCGGTTAGCGCCATCGTAGACAATGGAAACTACCAATTTTCATTTGACCAATTTGAAGGACTAAAAGATGAGCAAATTAATCGAGGCAAACCATGTGAAGTGACCCTCTCACTGCGCCGCCGTAATGAAGGGATCATTGACAGCAAATATAAGTCAGGCAGTCGAGTTTCTGCGGAGCAAGTCCGAACAGTAGAGAACATTAAAGTTTATTTTTAAGTCCTCTCAATACAAATAAAAACGCTCCGATGAGTTTATCGGAGCGTTGCGGGAGACTATAAATTGGGGCTTATGATTCAATGTCTTTGAACTCTTCCATCGACAGTTTACCATCACGGTCCACATCAAGACGGTCAAAGATTTGTGTTAGCGTATCTGACACTTTCGCTTCACTTTGCGTGATATAGCCATCTTGATCTAAATCGTAATCTGAAAAGCTAACCGCGAATGCTTGTGCACTAACTAACGTTGATAAAATCACTGCTGTTTTTGCTAGAGTATTCATCACTTTCTCCTTATTTACCAAAATTGGCAAATTCACTTTCAGTTAGTTGACCATCTTGATCTCGGTCTAGAGTTTTAAATTCCTCTGCTGTCATTGGGATTTGACCAGCTTCAGATGCTGAAATTACGCCATTGCCGTCCGTATCTACTGATTGAAAGTCCACGGATGCTGCGCTTGCTGCGGCACTTGCCATCAGCGCGGCTGCCAATACGGCCATATTTGAAATCTTCATGGTGGCCTCCTTATTTACCAAAGTTGGCAAATTCACTTTCGCTTAGTTGACCATCTTGGTCTGTGTCTAGATTTTTAAATTCTTCCGCCAGCATTGGAAGTTGGCTTGCTTCTGATGTTGAGATCAGACCATTGCCATCCTTGTCCAGTGAACTAAAGTTTGCTTCCGATGCGGTTGCTGCGGCACTTGCCATCAGCGCGGCTGCCAATACGGCCATATTTGAAATCTTCATGGTGCTCTCCTTACTTGCCGAAGTTGGCAAATTCACTTTCGCTTAGTTGACCATCTTGGTCTGTGTCTAGATTTTTAAATTCTTCCGCCAGCATTGGGAGTTGGCTTGCTTCTGATGTTGAGATCAGACCATTGCCATCCTTGTCCAATGAACTAAAGTTTGCTTCCGATGCGGTTGCTGCGGCACTTGCCATCAGCGCGGCTGCAAATACGGCCATATTTGAAATCTTCATGGTGCTCTCCTTACTTGCCGAAGTTGGCAAATTCACTTTCGGTTAATTGACCATCTTGGTCTGCATCTAGATTTTTGAATTCCGCTGCAAGTGTTGGTAAATGACTCGCCTCAGCCATCGAAATCATGCCGTCGCCATCTTTATCCACAGACTGAAAGTCTGCTTCTGACGCTGTAGCTACTGTGCTTACCATTAATGCGGTTGCCAACACGGCTAAATTTGAAATTTTCATTTTCATCTCCTTATTTACCAAAGTTCGCAAATTCGCTTTCAGATAGTTGACCATCTTGGTCCACATCTAAAATTTTAAACTGTGCTGCCAAAGTAGGGTTTTCACCGGCTTCTGTCGTTGACAACATGCCATTTGCATCTTTATCTAGTGACTGAAAGTCTACTTCTGAAGCTAATGCAACTGCGCTCACTAATAGTGCCGATGTTAAAGCGGCGATATTTGAAATTTTCATCTCTTTCTCCATTAAAAAGAACATCCATGTTCAACGTAGTCGTTCCAGACAAGAAGCCTTAGCCTTTGAAATTAGCGAATTCGCTTTCGCTTAAATCGCCACTGTTATCCGCATCAAGATCTTTAAATTGCGCCATCAATGCCGGATTTACTTTTGATTCACCTAGGCTGATTGCACCGTTGCCATCTGCGTCGTATTGAGAAAAAGTTGATTCTGCAAGTGCTACGTTGCTCGCACCAAGAATTGTCATACCAGATACTAGTAAAATTGATTTAACACGATTGTTCATAGTCACTTTCCTTTTAGATTGTCAGCCAACACTGTGTGATAATTTCAACTCATCTCATCGAGTGTGGCTTCGTTCGATTCACAGTAACTAAGTCAATTTCGGTGCCAGAATTTAAAAACATTTATATATCAACAGATTAAGTGAAAAAGATATTTTCTATTCAGATTTGATTAAGTCTCAGTGTTGCCAAATAGCAACAAGCTTAAGTACGTTAAAATACTTTTTCTTTACTTTTCAACAGGATGGATTGTCGCCATTTTGCAACACATAGGTGAACTGGATGGAAATCATGAACAAATTTCGGTTAATCGCTAAACAGGCCTCACCGAAGTCAGAGCAAAAGAAGGCGCTTTTTTCGCGCTCTTTTGTGCATCAGGCTGTTTTTGCAATTCTAACTACGACCATACCTCTGCTTGTTCTTACTTTGTGGTTCTCGTTTTCGCTGCAGCAATCGTCATCCGAAATTAATAAATTTTACAAATTAAATCAGCAGGTTGATAAAGAGTTAACGCTGCTTTCGGACACCTTAAAAACGCTACAAGAAGCACATCAGAATAATCAGCTGTTACAAGACAAAAAACTTGAGGATGCCATCAATTTTAGGTGGACCGATGTAAAAAATATTGCCAATGGATTAAAAAATTTTAGTGACGAATCCGCGTTTGTCGCCGATTTGCAACAGTTCATAACGAAATTGAATTTTGTCCAACCGAAAGATGCTTCGTTCAATGAATTGTGGGCAAATTATCACAGTCTCTCTGAGTCCTTAAAGCATTGGATTGAACATCAGCTGGATAGCGCAAATGAGCAATTTCAGCTACGACAGTCCATTTTTTTCGTTGGACTTGCCTTATTAGTGCCGTTACTTATCGCGACCAGTTTGTTTCTCATTATTCGTATACGAAACAAAATCTACGCACTCGAAAACGCGACAAATCAGCTGGGTCTTGGAAAATGGGACCTTCCCATTTCTCTCTCAGGCAGCGCAGAGTTGCAGCAATTAGGTGAGAAGTTAGATTGGTTGCGTATAGCATTAAAGAATCAACACGAAGAAAAGGACACCTTCCTACGTCATGTTAGTCATGAACTAAAAACTCCGCTGGCTTCAATTGTTGAAGGCACGTCCCTGCTTCAAGAGCAAGTATTAGGTCCAATTTCAGTCCAGCAATTACGCGTGCTAGAAATTATGGTAAGAAGCTCGCAGCAACTACAGTCTTTAATAGAGGATCTGTTGCGCTACAGCGGCGCAACGAAACTTGGACAAACCAACCAAACAACCGATTGGAAAAGCTTACAAACTGAATTGAGTGCTTATTTCCATGATAGACAGCAATCTTATTCAATCGATATCGATTGGCAAACACTCGAACGTGGTATCCAACTACCTTACTTGCCCTGCAAACTCGCGCTAATCCAAATGATTAGTAACGCTATTCGCTACGCAAACCAAACCGTCTGGGTGAAAGTAAAGGTGGAACATCAAATTTGTATTATTGATGTTATTGATGATGGCGTTGGCTTCACACCTGTCAGCGCAACACGCGCTCTAGAGCCATTTTACAGTGGTCCGAAGAATCTCGAAAAACAGGTTGAAAATAACGAATTCCATCACGGTCTCGGACTTACGATTGCCAATGAATGCTCGAAAACACTCGCTGGAACCCTAAAAATTTACCCCAAATCAGGTGGACACATTCAAATTGCTTTCCCGCTACAGGAGCCACAACAATGAAACCTTTCATGCTAATTCTAGTCGTTGTTTGGCTTAACGGCTGCGCGCTGTTGCAAGAACACGTAACACCTCAACCAGAACTGCAAACGCGAAAATCCTTTGCACCTATGGAATCACTCGTCAGTTGGCATATCGCTTCGTGTCACCATGATGCTGTTTCTTTTGACCAACATTACCGCGCGCAAAAACAATTACAGCTTTTCTTCGAAGCGTATTGCAATCAAAAAAATGTGCACGTCCGAATTGAGCAACTGAACAAAATAAGCAAAGCACAGGCTTGGCCCCATGCATACACACAATATTTCCAGTTACTTAAAGGTCAAGAAAGTAAAATTGTGAGTGCACAAACTGCACTTACAAAAGAAAAAAATGAGCGAAAAGCACTTTCTGAAGAACTCGCATTGCAAGCGGAACGACTAACGCAGCTTAAACAACAGTTAGCGGATTTAGAAAGAAAACGCCTAGAAACAAATCTCCAATCATCTCATTAGGAGCCGACAATGACTGTTTCAAATTTACTTTTAGTTGATGACGACTTACATTTCAGTGAGCTGATGTCCATTCGTCTTGAAAGCTTAGGGTATCAAGTATTCGTCGCGCACCGCGCAACCTTAGCCCTGTCCATTTTACAAAAGCAGCGTATCGACGTCGTACTGACCGACTTGAGAATGGAGCACATGGATGGAATGGCGTTGTTTCAAGAAATTAAGAAACGATTCAGTGCACTCCCGGTCATTATGATGACAGCGCATGGTTCAATCCCTGATGCAATCGCAGCTACAGAGCAAGGCATTGCTGGCTTTTTAACCAAGCCCGTCGATATTTCGGCTTTGCAGGATCTTCTAAACACAGTGCTAAAAGCACGGCCTAGTTCAGAAAGCGCATCTCAACCAGGGCAATTTTTTGGCCTTTATTATGAAAGTGATGCAATGCATACACTTGTGCATAAACTTGAAGCAATCGCACGCAGTAAAGCCAATATCATGATCCAAGGAGAAAGTGGCACGGGTAAAGAAGTCACCGCAAAGGCAATCCACTCAGCAAGTGAAGTAGCAAGTGGACCATTTGTTGCCATAAACTGTGGAGCAGTACCGGCGAATCTTTTAGAATCCGAGTTATTCGGGCATTTCAAAGGCGCTTTCACCGGCGCAACTAAAGATAAAATAGGGCTTGTACAAGCGGCGGACAACGGCACACTTTTTTTAGATGAAATTGCGGACATGCCTTTAGAGCTTCAAGTTAAGCTGCTTCGTGTTTTACAAGAACGTAAAGTACGTCCAATCGGCGGACAGCAAGAATACGATGTAAATGTCCGAGTCCTATCCGCCAGTCACAAAAATCTATGGGATGCGGTTCAAAATGGCCTGTTCAGAGAAGATTTATACTATCGACTTAACGTGATTTCCGTAACCCTGCCGAGTTTAAAAGAACGCCCTGAAGATATTCCATTATTGGCGAATCACTTTTTAACTTCTTTTGGAGATAAATCTTTTAGTCCAGAAGCGATGACTCGCTTACTAAATTACGATTGGCCCGGAAACATACGTCAACTCCACAATGTGGTTGAACATTGCGCTGTCCTTACGCCCAGTAAATTGATCACCGATTCGACCGTTGAGTCCGCATTACCAGTCAACACTACCGCGATGATGCAAGGACTGAATGAAGCAAAAGCGCAATTTGAATACGACTATTTGCAAAAAGTGCTGGCGCTTTGCCAAGGTAATGTTGCACAAGCTGCGGTAGTCGCTAAACGCAATCGTTCAGACTTCTATAAGTTACTAAAAAAACACAATATTGCGCCTAGTTGAGTCTCGATTGCCGAACAGCGTATCGAAAACGTATTTGACCATTTTCGATGCGCTGTTGCGCTTCATCACAGATAAACTCGTTCCTAGGTCCACTCGATTCCATTCTACTTAAACTCCTCAACCCGCGACAAGACATCTCAAACATGAGAAATACGCCTTAAATCTATCCAAAATGGTGCATAGAAAAAACTCAACAATAACGAGTAAATCGCTGTAATTTAAATAAACATTTGTAAATTTTGAGTTATACTTTTTAGCACGATTGGATGAGGAGTGACCCAATGAGAATGAGACAAAAGCTGATTTTAGGCTTTGTAATGACTGTTATCGTGCCGATTTTGGCCATTTCTATTGTGAGTATTTCTCAAACAAAACGAGAGTCTTTAGAACGTTTCTACGAAACTTCACAAAGTGAAATTCGCCAAGTAGAAAATACTTTCATCTTATTCTTCGAACAGATGAAAAATAACGCGCGTTTTCTCGCAAGAAGCAAAGCAGTACTGGCGGCACCTCCTAGCACACAACAATATTTCGGCCCAGAAAAAGAAATGGCACCGTTAAACGACAGTCCACAGGAAGCTGAAATATTTAAACTTTATCAATCCTTTGGTGAAACACATAAAGAACTGCTGTTTGTGTATTTAGGCACAGAACAAGGTGGCTTTCTCCAGTTTCCCGCAGAACCACTGGGTAATTATGACCCTCGAAAACGACCTTGGTATCAAGCTGTTAAAAACAAACCAAATGAAGTCGTCGTCACATCTCCTTATCAGGGGGTCACTGGACAAGCGATGGTCTCGGTTGCTACTGCGATTAATAACGGTGGACAGTTCATTGGTGTCCAATCATTGGACGTTACCTTAGGTACACTTACTGACATCGTTTCAAACATTCGATTTGGTCAAACGGGTTATTTAATTTTACTTTCTGGCGATGGCACAGTACTCGCAGATCCTAGAAATAAAGCAAATAATTTCAAGCACATAAACGAGTTAAACTCGCCACTTTACGCAGCATTTAAAGCGAATAAGGGTAAAGCAAGTTTTGTCGTGACAGAAGGTAAAAAAGACCTCGATGCCGAAGTCTATCATTCAGATGCTCTGGATTGGCAATTTATCGCGGTAATTGAAACCGATGAAGTTTTAGAATCCGCTTACAGTATGTCAGCAAGCATCGGTGGAATCGCTGTGGTAATGCTGGTTTTGTTTAGCTTTATCGCGGTTCTAATGGCAAATAAAATTGTTCATCCTATTGAAATGGTCTCGGAAGGTTTACGTGAAATCGCTCAAGGTGAAGGCAATTTATCAAAGCGTCTACAAGTTATTGGTCGGGATGAAATTAGTGAACTTGCCGCGTGGTTTAACCAATTTTTAGATTCCATAAACAGCCTTGTAAAAGATATTAAAAACAATGCTTCAACACTCAACAAAGAAGCTCAAGGTTCACTTTCGCGGATCACTGATATTCGAGATCAAGGGAAGCATCAATCGGTAATTGCACGACAAGCTGCAAACACCACTCAATCTGTAGAAGATATGGCACAAAATGTGAGCCATAACTGCCAAGATGCGCTGACTGAAATTGAAAATACAGACTTACAGGCAACGACAGGTAACAAACTCATTACCAGCACCGTCTCACAAGTAGCAAAATTAAATGAGTCGTTAAGTGCTTCCGCACAGTCAATGAGTCAACTAGAAAGCCAAAGTAATAACATTACGAACATTCTTGGCGTTATTCGTGCAATTGCTGAACAAACTAATTTGCTGGCATTAAACGCCGCAATTGAAGCTGCGCGCGCTGGCGAACAAGGCAGAGGTTTTGCGGTCGTAGCAGATGAAGTACGAACTTTGGCGCAACGTTCTCATGATGCAACTCAAGAAATTGAGCAAGTGCTTACGAAGCTCATTGAACAAACACGCAGTGTGTCAAAACAAATGACTGAAAGCGTTGGGGAATCAAAGCAGGCAATTAGTGAGTCAGAGCAAGCTCACCAAGCGTTTGACGAAATTGCACGCTCGGTTTCTTCAGTGAAACGTATTATCAGCAACATCAGTGCCGAAGCAGAACAACAAGGAAACGTCGCGAGCTTAACGCATCAGCAGATCCAAGGTGTCAGCGATTCCGTTCAACAAGTGAGTGGCGCAACAGATGCTCTATCTAAAGGCGCAGACCAACTTGTTAAATTAGCAGATTCGCTTGATACGCTCGTTGGACGATTTAAAGTCGATTAACTAAGGGGGCCTACTTGGCCCTTTTTGTTCTATAGTACTTTAACAATCTACTGTTCGAGACACTCTGTTTGATGTTACTTTCCATACTTCCAAATTGCTTTAAGCAACTAAGTGCTCATAGGCTTGAGACGCCATCACCGGCACAAACTCAGTAATTGTGTAAGTGACTAAACCACTTTGAATAAAAGGGTCTGCGTTTAATATTTCAGTTAGATCCTCTTTGCTCTCATGCTGAGAAATTAAAATACCGCCAGAACGGGGGACTTTGCGGCCTCCAAACATCAATTTCCCGGATTCGTACTGCTTACCCAAGTATGCACGGTGGCGCTCTGTCAGTTCCGGTGTGATTTGTTCAACGTCAGTAAAAGTCATATCAACAAAAAACATAAAGATCTCGCTTTTTAAAAAGATTGGTATAAATTGCTACTTATTTAGTAGCAATTTACCGCTTCTTTTTCAGTAGCGCAATATTTATGACAACTCCTGTACCTAAAAAATCTGTTCGAGGTTCAAATTCTGGCGTCGCAATAATGGCCGTGTTCGACCTTCTTGGCAGAAAATGGAATATGCGTATCATGTGGGAATTACGCAGACAAAATTTGAGCTTTAGAGCCATTCAGCAAACATGCGATGGAATGTCTCCGTCTGTATTAAACAACCGCATGAAACAATTGATGGAAGCAAAACTCGTTGTTTCCTCGTCAAATGGATATGAGTTGACCCAACTCGGACAATCGCTAATGAACACGTTAGACCCACTTCGCAACTGGTCGCAAGAATGGGAGACCGAGTTAAGTGTGAATTCCAGTGAGTGACAATGTCGTCAATTAAAACATCGAGAGTTGTTTAGGAATAAATCTATTGCACCGATAACATACCGACTTAAATCCGGTGTTAGAATTTTTATTCTAGTTGAATGAAATTCAACCTCAACTTGTCATATTTTTGTCATATACTCAATGCATTATACGCACCCTAGTTACTCTATTCGGTCTTAGATAATGTTGTTTGATGGCATAATGGCAGACATTCCAGCTCAAAAACGTCAAAGTGCGTGTGCTGCTATTAACTTTGATTACACACCAATTTATCCGCCTCAGCTAACGGTGGAAGATGGAAAAATCGCAATTAGTTGTGATTTGCCGGAAGATGCGTGTGTAGGCGACATTATTTTACTGTCCGCAACCGCTATAGACGCTCGTAACAGTAATTTTACAACTCAGTTAACGTTGACAGAGCATCATCTGACATTGAGAAAATTTAATGATTCGCTATCTGGCAAAGGTCGTGATGGTGATTACGTTTTACAACTTAATTTATATGGCAAACACACTGCTATCAAAAACAGCAACAGCTTTTCGGTTGCAATTACGAACGCACATGTGGAGTCATCCTCGGTTTTAACCTCTCCCCTTGGATCCAATTGGATTGAGAGAGTAAAGCAAGGAGCAAAACAAAGCTTCATTGCTTTACTCTCGGCTTTTTAAATACCTATTGTTTTGTGAACCTGATTGCAATGAGTTTGTGCCTCACGCAACTTTAGTCTATTTATTGTGCAAATGAATTGACACTTGAACGTAAAAATTCCATCTTTAGTTTATTAATCGTTCAAGAACAGGTTGTTTAGTGCCAGAAGTTCTGTCTCAGCATTTACTAAATCACATTTTCGAAGGATTACCGGTTGGTGTTGTCGCGGCAGAAATCGAGACCAAAAAACTCGTTTATGCCAACGCCAACTTTCTCACGATGGTCAATTATCGTCTTGAGGAAATTCAAGCGATGACCCCTATGGATTTACATCCGCTCGATGAACTTCCACGCGTTATTGAAACTTTTCAACAGATGGTTGATGGCAGTTTAGACCGTGTAAGCGCCATTAAAGTGAGGCGTAAAGATGGCAGTGTATTTATTGCTGATATTCATTTTACTGCTTCTGACCCAAGCCAATCAGGATTGGTTGTCGCCACCTTTCAAGACATCACCGATAGATATCTGGCCGCTAAAGCACTAGAAGAGCAAGAAGCTCGATTAAGACTCGCCTTTTCCGTAGCAAAGCAAGCTTGGTTCGATTTAGATCTTCCCTCTGGGACGATACAAGTAAGTGATGAACATGCCTTAATGCTTGGATACAATCCAAAGTCATTTTCTAAATCCTTACGTTCGTGGCACCAACTTATCCATCCCGCCGATAGGAAACCGATCTTCTCGGCGTTTCGTCGCTATATTCAAGGAGAAAAAAATGAATTTCGAGTTGAGTATCGACAACGAGCAAGCAATGGTAATTGGAAATGGACACAAGCTCTTGGCAAAGTTATCGAGTGGCTACCCGATAATAAAGCAAAGCGTCTGATTGGTCTTAATACCGACATCAATAAGCACAAGACGCTTGAAAAACAACTCGAAACCGAAAGCACATTTCTAAAATCTGTTCTCGCAAATATCCCTGACTTGATCTGGCTAAAAGACCCAGAAGGTGTCTATATCGGTTGCAACAAACGCTTTGAATCACTCTATGGTAGTGAGGAAAATCTCATCATCGGTAACCGCGATATTGATTTTGTCGATGAGGAACTCTCAGAGCTATTTCGACATTACGACCAGCTCGCACTCAAAGCTGATAAACCTGTAAGAAATGAAGAGTGGCTGACCTTTAAATCAGATGGGCATCAGGAACTGGTCGAAACAACCAAAGTCCCGCTAAAAACAGATAAGGGCCAAGTCATTGGTGTGCTCGGAATTGCACATGACATCACAGACCGTCACCAAAGCGAAAACAAACTAAAACTCGCAGCATCGGTGTTTCGCACTGCAATGGAAGGCATTATGATCACAGATGCTGAAGGTACCATCGTCGAAATAAATGAATCATTTAGTCGTATCACAGGTTACCTTCGCGAAGATGCAATAGGTCAAAATGCACGCCTCCTCGGCTCAGGAAAACAATCCGAACATTTTTATGAAACGATGTGGCGCAACCTAGTGCAACAAGGCCGTTGGTCTGGCGAGATTTGGAATCGCCGCTCAAGTGGTGAAGTATACGCTGAATTTCTTAACATCAGTGCAGTAAAAGATAGTAAAGGAAATGTCTCTCACTATATTGGCGTTTTTTCAGATATTTCGACCTTGAAAGAGCAGGAAAAGCAACTGGAGTTTGTTGCCCAATATGATGTGTTAACCGGATTGCCGAACCGTGCGCTGTTGCTCACCCAATTACGCCAAGAGTTGCTAAAGATGAAGCACTCACACAAGGCATGCGCAGTGGTTGTAATTGATTTAGATTCGTTTAGAGAAATCAACGATACAAAAGGCAACCACATCGGTGATTTGGTGTTAATTGAAGCGGCCGCACGATTTAAAACGATTTTACGTGACCATGACATTCTTTCGCGCATCGGCGGCGATGAATTTATTGTCGTTTTAACGGAGGCTCACTGATCCGCATTTGTGCGTGGCGGTGCTTGAGCGACTTCTTTACGCGGCTGCGGACTTATTTTCGATTGAAGGTCACCCTATCACACTGACCGCAAGCATTGGCGTGACCTTTGCTGAGCAGCACAGTGATCTGTCTGCCGAAAAGTTAATTCGACAAGCTGATCAAGCCATGTATCACGCAAAAATTGCAGGCAAAAACCGTTTTTATGTTTTTAATCCAGAAGACGACCAAGATGCGCGTTTGCGATTTGATACCATCAACGAAATCCGCTCAGGTTTAGTCAAAGACGAGTTTGTTCTGTATTACCAACCGAAAGTCGCGATTCGTTCCGGCAACATCATCGGATTCGAAGCGCTCATTCGCTGGCAACACCCAACAAAAGGACTGCTAAGTCCGGCGAGTTTTGTTCCAATTATCAGTATGCATCCTCTTGCAATTGAGCCTCGGCAATTGGGTGCTTGAGGAAGCGCTTAAGCAACTTACAATATGGAACACGCAGGGCTTTAACACTAAGGTGAGTATCAATATTGATAGTATGCAGCTCAATGATCCTGAATTCAGTCAACGGGTACTTTCGCACCTTGGCGATTTCACCAATGTCGACCCCGCTCAACTCGAACTGGAGATATTAGAAACCAACGCACTTGAGGAAATTCAAAACGTTTCTCAGCTCATTGAGGACCTTCAAAGCAACGATATTCAATTCGCTTTAGATGACTTTGGAACTGGTTATTCATCGATGACATTCCTAAAGAATCTGCCTGCTACAACCATAAAAATTGACCAAAGTTTTGTTCGTCAAATGCTGTTTGATAGCGAACAAATGATCATCGTGGATAGCGTCATCAATTTAAGCAAGCGGTTCGGTCGAACTGTACTTGCAGAAGGAGTCGAAACTGAGCTCCATGGTTTGTTTTTAAGTGCACTTGGCTGTGAACAAGCACAAGGCTATGGTATCGCCAAACCAATGCCCGCAAATGAGGTGTTACGCTGGACGCAGGAATGGCAATGTCCAACACTTTGGACGCAAGTAAGGCGACTTAGTCCAAGCGAAGTAGATTCGTTATTATTAGTAGTAGAACACATTGGCCAGTGCCGAGCTCTTCGCATTGAGCACAACCACCACACGCTTAGAACGACTCCTTTTGAAAAAATGGACTTTATCAATTGGTTTTGTTCGCTTGCTTCTGCAACAGACCCCAGATTGCATCAAATAAACCAACAAATACCATCTGAAATTGAGTCACTTAGGCTTGCCCTAAATCACGGTCAGTCATGCGATGATCTGGCACACCAAAGCAATCAAATTGTGGCGAACATGCTAAAAGTGATCTTTAGAGATGTCGACTTTGAGCTACCAAGCAATTGTAAAATGTTTGAGTTTGACTAATAAACCACCTGCAACCTGTTATTGAGCGCTTAACCCGCGTTTGGATAACCTATGTCGTACCACTAATAGGGTAAGCTTAGTTTGCCCATACTGAGATTGGTAAGCGTGACCGACGACTGTGCCGTTTGAGTTATCGCTTCGTTGGCTAATACCGCAAACAACACCGCCTCTTTCGCATCAGGATCAATGCCTAAAGAAGCTGTGGTATTCCATTTTACATGCGAGTTTAGTTTTAACTGAATTGCGCTTGCTAAAACGGGATTCTGAACACCACCACCGCTTGCAAAAACTTCTACCTCTTCATACTGTTGCGTTACCATATTAATGTGATTTGCAACAGCGCAAGCACTGAACTCGGTCAGTGTCGCAACGACGTCTTCTTTAGCTAGAGATACGGTTGATGACTCCAACATGGCCTGTTCAAGCCAGTTAAGGTGAAACACTTCAGGGCCAGTTGATTTCGGCAATGGTTTCGCTAAAAACGGATGCATAAGTAATGCTGCCAATAAAAGTGCATTGACCTTGCCCTGTTGAGCAATTTCACCACCGCGGTCAAATGGCTGATTAAAATGCAGGCTAACATACGCATCGACAATAGTATTCGCAGGACCTATGTCTGAACAAATCACATCTGACAATTCGGCTCCGGCAGGCAACACCGTAATATTGGCGATTCCGCCTAAATTCAAAAGGACGCGAGTGCGTTTCTTGTCTCCAAACAAACAGTAATCACCATAGATAGCCAGAGGAGCACCTTCCCCGCCAGTCGCGACATGCTTTTGTCTAAAATCAGAAAACGTTGGAATTTTTGTCGTTACTGCGATGTGATCTGCATCGCCAATTTGCAGCGTTCCATTTTTAAAATCAGCGTAAGTATGCTGGTGTTTTGGGCAATGAAAAATCGTTTGGCCATGGCTCGCAATTAAATCGATGCTACATGGCTCAATCTGCCATTTTTTAAGACACGTTAAAACCAAGTTACCGTGATATTCACCAAGCCAAGCATTTAAAAGTGTTAGATACTCAAGATCTATCGATTTTTGCGCAAAAACTGCTCTGATCTTTTGCTTTACATCTAACGGGTATTCGACTGTTTCAAAGGCGATCACAGTACATTCGGTGTGAACACCTCGACCACGTACTTCGCATAACGCTATATCCAAACCGTCGAGCGATGTGCCACTCATAAGTCCGATGATTTTACGTGATGACGCGATGCTTAGATTAGCAAGCTTTTGAAACAGCGTAAGAGATTGCTCAGACATGGGAATATCCTTTAAGAAGCATTTGTAATGCCACTACAAAGTACCACATTCCAACAAGATGGTTAAGTAACACATATCTAGCGTAATCACTGTCTATCCAAAAATACATTATCCATTTCTGAAATTGGATAATATATTAAGCTAAGCGAGAATATTTTGTCATCGATACTTCTTGGCGATGGCACACAAACCAACTTAAGTTTTCAGAATCAATTCTTAGTTAAGCACTAATTCAACTTGCTCTTTATTTGTTCGATTCTCGATAGTGCATTGGCATTGCTTGAATTCAGAGCGATAGATTTTTCGTAACACGTTAGAGCCTGTTGATAATCGCCATTAACCATATAAGCTTCACCTAAGCTGTCCCATACATTTGGGGACAAAGGGTAATATTCAGCATTAAGCTTAAAAAAGTCTATTGCACTTTCGATGTCTACAGAAAATTGTGTGTTATATAAACGGTCATAAGCGAAGAAATTGACGAGATCTTCTTTTGGTCGAAACTCCTCGCCGAGTTTCTGTGAAAATTGAGCAAAATGACTTCGTAATGCATTGGCGGGACGAAACCGGGCGTGATCGTCTATCATATAGCCATCAAATAGTGACCGTAATCCTTTATAAAAACTGATTATTGGCATCGTATGATGATTTTCATCTCTACCAAAGGTAATGGAGTCGAAAAAAAAGCCCTCTTTGGGCTGTTTTTTAAGCCTTTCGATAAATTCAGCCACTTAATTTTCTTTAGGATATACCTCTGTTACCCTTGTGGTTGTTGCTACAAATAATCGCCGCTTGTTCAATTTAGGTGATTGATAAAAATGACTTAATTGTTTCAACATGTGCTGGTCATCCCACCACATACTTGGATCGATTGCAAGGTAGGCGTTAAAGGTCTCGGGAGTGGTATATAAACTTTGAATGACGGGTAAGCCCGCAAACGAATACCCAACCAAAACCTTGTAAGCTGATGTTCTATAATTTTGGTTTATCTTAGGAATAAGCTCTTCTTTTATAAATTGAATAAACTTATCAGCGCCACCCGTAATATGGAGCGCCTCATTCTTTGTCCCCCCATATTGAATTAGAGGATGAGTCGGTGAACTGTCTCTGACCCTGTTTTGACTAACAATACCAACCACTATCATCTCAGGAATGGTGGGGCTTGCATCGACACTCATTTGATTAACCATGCCGGAAAACACTTGAAAGAAACTATTCATGTCACCATCAAGTAAGTAAAGCACTGGATAAGAAGAATAATTATTCTGGTTGTATGAGGTTGGTAAAGAGATAAAATACTCTCGTTCTTCACCTAATATTTTCGATTCTAAAACTTGTTTATCGCCAATTTCGATCCCTTTTGCATAAATGGAAATTGGTAATAACGAGACGAAAATAAACAAAACTCGAAATATTTTTATAGCTATTAATTGCAAATCCATCGGCATTTTACTCTTATCTTCAAAATTCAAATTCCAATATAGTGGTGTTTAAACACGGTGCTGTCATCAAATTTTTCGCTCGCTTTAAAATTGCCCACTCAGAGATGCTGAGATACTTGGCTCAAAATACTCATTACTTACAAAACGATATTCCAATGCCTCACCGCGATAGGGTGAATAGACGTTACGTCTAAATTGCGTGTGCCCTCGAGTTGAATCCGCAACTTCTATGTTCAGTTGCATATCTTTAGGCAGTTGAAACTCACCATATAGTTTCAACGTCGTTTTGTGCTGTTCTTTATATTGCTCATCGGGATAAAAAATATCAACGTGATTAGACAACACGGTTGCGGCCCCAAGTGCATACCATTGCCCTTCTTTGCGGTATTCTATTTCAGTAAAGTGAGGCATGAGATCCGATGTAACACGTTTACCTGTGAGCGGATCGGCAAAATTTGCATCGCGATACTCGTATAACACGTTAATCTGGCTCTCATCAATTAGCCAATCCATTGGCACATTTAGCTCCAAATTGCCGCCGTAATAATCCGCGTTTCCAGCATTAGCGATACCCAAGTTTTCATCGTCGAATTGTACGTATTCATGCACATCACGTTGCCACTCCCAAAACAGCTTCGTGTTCACTGTGATACCAAATGCCGTTTCGAAATTGGCCTCGTAACTGACTTCCCAAGCTTGTCGAGGTTTAAGCTCTGCATTTCCTGATTGTTCTCGTCCAAACGCACTGTCTTGGCTTGCAACAAAATCATCAAAGTTAAGCTGCTCAACTTTACGTTGAAGACCATACGTTGATTGAACGCCATTTTCAGCTTTATGGGTTAGCTTTAAAAGCGGCTTCCAGTAACGCTCTGTGGTTTCGTAAAATGAATTCGATTCACTTTCTAGCTTCGCCTGTTCAACAACCAATTTACTGAATAACTGCCAGTTCGTCGCAATGTCAAATCGAGCTGAAACAAACGGTTCCACACGCAATTCTTTTACGGTGGTATTCAGCTTAATTGTGTCAAACGTATCAGCATTAAGCGTATTTTGGCTTATTTCCAATCCCAGCTCGGGTTGTCACCATAACGCACTGTTTAGACGCGAAATCCTGAGTACTCGTTCTTTTAACAACTTGTCTTGTAAAAAGGCATCTTTTTCTACCTGTTCGTTCTGAGCGCTGGTGTCTACGATTAATTGGGTTGAATCAATTTGTCGTATCAAGCCTGTTACCTGCCATTGCCACAGTGCTTGTTGTTGCGTTTGTTGCCAGTCAAAGCCAAAAGAGGATTCTTGAGTATCTAGCGAGTCTCGATTTGTTTCGAGCAGGGAAGATAAATCGAGACGTTGGCTTTTACGGCGAAAACCTTCCTTCTCCTCTGACTTTAACCACTGCAAGTTTAAAGACAAAACGCTTTGGTCAAATCGTTTGGTCGACACCAATCCAATTTGCGACTTTTTCGTTTCTTCTTGATAGCGTTCTTCGCCATACACATCTGTTAAGCCACTTGCATAAAAATTGGCTAAATCGAGTTTTGATTGCCAATGCGACTTGCTTCTCGATAATCGCAATTGATGCTCCCAACTGCCAGATGCTATTACTCCTTGCAAAGAGGTCGACTTGAGTCCTTGATAGTTCGATTGCGACAAAGCCTCCACTCGCCAGTTGAATTGGCGATTTGACGTGTCTCGGGTTAGGTTAATAACTTGAGTGTGGTGACTTGCCGATGAAAATGGATGTCCTGCACGATAAACATATAACTCTAACAACTGTTCAACCGGAAAATCCGCGAGGATTGATTCTAACGATTGTGATTTGCTAAGCGCGGGTAATCCATTAATCAACACGTTACCAGTTGCTCCGCTCAGACCTCGCTTGTCATTCGAATTGATAAACAAAAAGCCAGATACTTGCTTAATGATATCGAGAGCAGATTGACCCTGCATTTTCTCCAATTTGGCTTTGGAGATATGTTCACTTTGCGCTTCCACCTGAGCATACGTAGGAGCTGCAATCAAAAGTATGGTAATAAGAGTGGGAACACTAAGAAACCTTGTAGGCGACGACATACTATTCCTTGATACGGTCAAAAACTAACTTCTGCTTTTGTTCAGTCCAGTCCATTGAAGCACATTATTCACTCACGTCGTTCATCTCGGTCTGAACAAGAACCCAATATAGAAACAATGTAAGTCTACCCTGTTCATGCAGATCCAGAAAGCGTTCGTATTGAAATAAGTAAACATCACCTAACTGATTGATATAAATTAATTATTCTAAAGTCTTTCATGCATACACCATAGGAGTTTCTCCTTGGTCGTCATTATCAGGCGATTTGTCGCATTTTAGAAACACTCACTCTTTTAATTTTAATTGTTATACTATAACATTTACTAAATGATACATTATAACATTTCCTAATGTCATGATATTTGAGTAACGATAGTTGGCTCAACATTTGTGGCAAAGCGCTCAATAACAACGAAGGATTTAGTAAACATGACTTTGTTTTCCAGATTAAAACTTTCCACTATCGCCCTAAGCGGTGTGCTAATTACCGGCTGTTTTGATGGTGGTTCAAAAGGAGTTATAAAACATGAAATTGAAAACCCGACCATCGACCATGGGCAAGACCATGATCACACAGTTGAATCCAAAGGCCGTCTAGTCCTGCTCAATAAAGATAAAAGCGAAGCCCACGTTTTCGATTTAGATCAACGGAAGATTTTGGAAAGCTTTACGCTAAGTACTTCAAGCGTTGCGTTACAAACTTCTGCTGGCGGGCGTTATGCGCTACTCAGTGACAGACAAAACGATGTTGTTTCATTTATTGACGGTGGCCTTTGGCAAGAAAATCATGACAACCACCAGCACAGTTATGAGCAGGCACCTGCCTTTAGCGATTTTGAATTACACGGCTTCGCACCAACTCACATAACGTATTCGGATGAAAATACCATTGTATTTAATGATGGCAATGCCGCAACGGGCGCAAACGCTTCCATTCAAATTATTGATGATACATCTATCGCTAATCGCCGTATTAAAGCCACTCTAAATTTTGAAATCAACATGCATGGCGTTGCAAAACTTCAGCAAAATACCTTGTTTGCGACGGTTCGTCGCGGAGACGACGAAAGTACATCCAACGCAAAAGTTCTCCCAGATCAAATTGGCGTTTATGAACTGCATGAAGATCACTTCCACTTTGACTCTGTATTAGACATAACCTGCCCTGACTTACATGGTGCAGCTCAAAACCATGAAGCCGTTGCGTTTGCGTGTCGAGATGGAGTCGTTATCACGCATTCTCATAACGGACATTTTGAAAGTGATAAAATTACAAACATTGAAGCAATTGCCAACTTGCGTATTGGCACCTTATTTGGGCACCATGGAAGTAACACATTCTTAGGGACTGCCAGTGATCGCGTAACCGGTGAAGTAAATATCCTGACGATTGCGCCCGAGGAAAGTGAAATGGCACTGTTAGATTGGCAACCAGTGTCAAATGCACAGCCCATTTCGTATTCCTTTAATGTCGATGGCACACAGTTTTTGATTTTAGATAATCAAGGTTACCTTACTGTCGTTGACGCACACCAACACGACGGTCATGCTCACTGGACGTTTAAACAACGAATCGATGTTAGCAAAGCGGATATTTCAACACTTTCTGAAGGCCAACGTTTTGGATTGGTCGTCTCTAAACGAGAAAACACGGCTTACGTTACCGACTCAGCTGCGTCCACCATTCTCGTGGTCAATATCACCACAGGTGAAATTGAAGACACAATAGCACTTACGTTTACGCCAAGTAGCATGACTTGGCTTGGGATCCCTGAAGGCGACCAACACTAAGCTCTAGTTTCCTTACACTTAGAGTCATTTTCAAGTTGTAGCTCTACCCAAAGGCATCTCTGTTAGATGCCTTTTATCAAAAGAATAAGTATATGCTATACGTCACTTAGCAGTCGACGTTGCCAAAACGCCGAATTTGGAAATCGTTGAGCACCACTATCGTAATGAAGTTGGTGAAGTTTAATAAACTCATTAAAATCCTTAAAGACCAGCGTTTGATATGCACTCAAGGACCCTTTATGTGGGTTCTCCGCCCAATTCAAAATAGCATTTGCGGCTCGAATTCCCTGTTTCAAGGACTTAGTTATGCCCGCAGATGAAATCGAATCGTAACTTGATGCCGCGTCTCCGACAGCTAACCAATTTTCACCAATAACCGCTGAAAGAATCGAAGAAGGGGCCGCTCGCACATGAAGTACCCGAGGTGAAGAAATGGCTTGGTTAAATTGCTCACAGCATTGAGTATAAAACCATTGATTGTTACAAAATGCACGATACCAGTTTGCATGGGCATTAAGCTCACGCTGTTTTAGCTCGTCCGCATCAGTATTAAAACTCAAAATTGCCCGATTGTTTGGAAGCCTAGCCGCATACCACCAGCCGTGTTCATCACTCGATACAATCGTGTGGGCTGGAGCCAATGATTTACTTTCTAATTCAAAAAATGCACACACAGACACTACGCGGTCAAACAGGTTGTTTGCAACCGACAGACTGCGTGTCACAACACGATGTTGACCAGAAGCATCTACAATAAAATCAAATTCATGCTTATCAAGCTCCGGCTCGCAGTGCAGCGAAATAGTCCGATCACTTTGTTTAATTGCAGTGACTTTGGTATTTTCCACAATCGTCACACCACGCTTGAAACAGGCCGACAGTAAGCTTTTATCAAAAAGTGCTCTGTCTAAATGAAATCCTTGTCCAATCGGCGTAATAAAAAAGTCGTTATACCCAACCGATTCGTCACCCCACTGCGATAGACTGCCAGGACAACGCAAATGAAACTCGTCCGATAACAGTGACTCAAGATCTAACTCTCGTAAATAAGCACTTGCAGCGGGCGGCACCGTTTCACCAATCTTAGGTGTAACGCCCTCTGGTGCTGTTATTAGGGTAATTTCAGCCTTTTTACTGCTTGATGCAAATAGCTTTTGCAACGCAAGTGCCGTTGCACATCCTGCAGGACCGCCTCCCACAATACCGATTCTCAGGTGTGTTTTCGTCATAGACTACTCCTTGACGCACTCTATACCCACAACACTAACCGTGATTCGTTAATTTCAAATGAGTCACGGTTAGTGTCATGGGTCGCCTCTTATTATACTTTTTTATCTAAATCTGTAGGTTCACAACACTCAAGGCGCTCGTAACCTGGCTCGGACGCCTGAGGCCATACTTCTACACCATCACCTTTGCTCGTGAACTTACTCTGCACTTCAAGGAAATAGTCAGGGCCGAAATTAGAACCCGACTTACCATCTTCAATCTGCAAACCTTGGATCACAAAGCCCACTTTGTGCCAGTTTTTGACGAAATCTAAGTAGCATTGATAGCGCCCTTGTTCCTGTGGATAGAATGTCTGCGTGCCATGCCCTTCATCACCTCGAACACTGTAACGAGAGAAACCTTTACCTTGCCCAGACGCTGCGTCATAAGTAAACAAACACTTTGGATACACGGATACTGGTCGCTGTGCAGGCCAAGACCAATACAATGTGTTGTCCTGAATCGGCGTTAACGGATCTTTTCCTTCCTCATTGTCAGGATTTGGCATCGTTGGGTTTGGATCGGGCACGTGAGTTGCGCAGCTGTTATAGTCAGTGTGCCAAGGCTGTGCCATAAACTTACTCAAATCACCGGGTTCGACAGCACTTGTTCTAAGCGGCACGTAACCTACACCTAAGAATGGCTTTGAACTGTTCGCGTTCGCGTAATTCAAGGATTCCAGGTTGATCCTAAATGGCCCTATCTCACCTTGCCACTTCGTCACATAAAGATTGGTATCTCGTACGATAAAGGTTAAATCAATACCAGGGGAATAGCGCCCACCTAAGCAGTTTTCAAGCACCACTTTATCAAGGCGCTCTCCATCGCCCATTGGGCGTGCTTCAGCGTGGAATTTATTGCCATACCACTGCATTAATAGAAAATATTGTGTTTCAGTAACAGCCAGAAAACTCTTCATGGCATCGCCTAGTGCCAGCGGCATTTTAAGACGGGTTCCATCTTCGTTACCAGGTGCATTTGAAGTGCCGGGAGGCGAAGGTTTACGCAACAAACTGGTGAATGAAGGGATCTTTTCGCTCGGCGTATCTGAAGGTTGGATTTCCTTCATCCGTTTATGTCCTTGAATGCCTTTTTCTGGTAACGCGGCATTCCACTGTTGCAAAAATGCAGCATGAAACACGGGCATTACATCACCATCAAACGATGCTTCATAATCTTGTTTGAATCCATTGTTGAACATATTTGGTTCAAGATTTAAATGTTGTACCCACGTGTCATAAACATCGTCCCACGTCGAAACGACATTGCGCGTTTGTGGAGCGTAACTCGGGTCAGTACATACAACCCAACCGTGTACCGCATGTTCAACAGACCCATCTTCAAAGTAAACCGTCGCCGTCACTGGCCCATCAGAGGTATCATCAAACCAATAGTCGTTATCAATTGCATCGTTCAATTCAGGGTATTGACCATTTAGCACAATGCCACTTGCTTTACCAAAACCACCCGCAACGATTAGCCTGCCCGTGTTCGGTTCTATGCACATCTCGCCAAGGGAGGTTATGTCACCAAGCGGGTTGTACATTTTGCAGCTTTCTTGGTTAAAGTGCTGATAAGGAAAGCTTTTTGGGTATTTCCACGCACTACTTTCTTGCTGAATTAGATTGTCACTGTTAACAAAACTCGCAGGAGTCGCTTGGTCAAAGTGCAAGATAGTTGTTGCTTGGGTCTTAACAGAAAGCGCACGGGGTCCTGGGTCCACCACCAGTGTTTTTAAACGGTTTTCATCCTGCAACTCAGGGCCAAATTCTGGGTTGCGAATAGGCGGCGTTTTACCCCCTTCATACGCTACAATCCCCTCTTCTGCTCCATCTGGTGTGCCATTGTCGGATGTAATTTTGTAGTTATTATTCTTCTTGTTCGCAACATGTACTTGCCAAACAATGTCTTTGATGACTTTGCCACCGATAGAATCACCGATTTTGACTTCTCGTCCAGCATCATTTGACGGATAAGTCGTCTGTTCATCGTCATAAGCAAATAAACGAAAACGAGCAGCTTGGCGCTTTACGTTTTCACTTGCATCGCGAAAATCGTTTTCATCAATAGGCGTATTCTCTGAACCGGCTTTAATCGGTAAGCCACCAAATAAACCCGTTGCTTTATCAACAATTTCGCCCGCAGCCGTTTCAGGTGCTAAATAGTATTCTTCACTGTTACCAACACGCGCAAAATTGATGCTTGGGTGGACTCTGAAATAACCCATTATTTCTCTCCTTGTGATTTTACATATGCCATAGCAGCCGCTTTATCTTTTTCTTGCGACCAGAAGAATATGTTTTGAAATGCATGGCTAATATTAAGGTTCGTTGCAGGCAATGGTTTTAGACCTGACTTTGGTGCAAACGCTTGTTCGGTGTTGTGACAACGGAAACAGTTATTCATGGCCGTAGCCGACTGCGTATAGGTTTCAATCGTGCTGTTTGAGAGGCGCGACGATCCGGTTAAATAGTCATCCGTGGCAAAATTAAGTCCAGGCTTCAAAGGTGACTCTAATGGGTCCTTTGTTGCTGCCCCGTTATTTATCCAAATGGCGCCGACTTCAAAATAGTTTTTCAAGTAACTGAGTTGACTCGGTAAGTTTTTCCAAACGCTGTCATTTAGCATTTTAATGTTATTGGTGTTTCCCTGCTTTTGGTCCGCTTGATTTCCATAAGCATAACGACGGCACACTTGAGTAACTGGCGTAAACTTTTGTGTGTCGTCCTCGACCTTAAGTCCACTCACGCTGGCGTTTTTGTTGCAGTTTCCAAGCTGGGTGCCTTTTTTGTAAAACATGTAGTCTTTATCTGACACCACTTGGCCAAGTGTCATACCATCAGGGACATCCGGTGCGTTGTTATTAAATTCAAACGTGGCCCAGATCATTTCGGGGTGATTGGCGACAATGCCACCAATATGAAAGCCCACCAAAGCCAGCGTTTGCGTTTCAACTTTTGTCGGGTCTATTTTGATCCCGCTAGGTGTATTTACAAACTTGGCGATGTCCTTTTTCATTGTAAATAGACCGTCCGTTTTTTCACCCGGAGCCACCACTTTCCAAGATGCTTTAAGCTCTAATGCCCCTTTACCGTTTTGAATAGGAAACTCAGTGGTTGGGTTCATCGCCAACACATTGTCCGGCTTTGTTAGGTCGCTCCCACCCAGCTTGCCCTGAATGAAATCGGCGAAGGTTTGGTTCACATATTGCGAGTAGTAAACCGCACGATTATCTTGGTCTACCAAAATGCCGTCCGTACCTGCTTGCAAATACTCGTCAAGAGAAGAACCGTGCTGCTTTTTGCTCGTTCTTGGCATCAGGCCTCGCTGCTCGAGTCCAAGCAATGATTGAGGCGTCGCAAAGTCTAAGAATCGTGGCTTGCCATCATCTCCATCCATTAGCCACAAAAACATTTGCCATGACCATTGATGAAAATTGCAGTTTGACGGATCGTTTTGATGATCAGGATCATTTGGGAAAGTCGCGTCATTTGGGCGAACCACTCGACCATTCTGCAACCAACTGGGTTCAAAGATACATTGTTCTGTTGAATCCGTTTGATCAGTCGCGGCCACACTTACGCCTGAATACATTCCCCCAACCAATAACATCACTTGTGTAATGCGGTTGAGTACTCGCTTACTTGTCTGTTTCATGTCGCCTCCTAGGCTTACTAGACGGTTGCTGCAAAGTGTTCGATTGAGATGGGTCCATCGTCTCGTCGAACTCCTTTTGATACACAAAGTTAACAACAAATACACAAAATGAAGTATTACACGCGATTACAGTAATGTTCGGTTTCCCACCTATTTTTGGCGCAATAGGACATCGCCAAATTATCCATGCCAGTCCCAAAAATGGGATTTGACCCATCCCATTTTTGGGATCACCTTGCGTGAAAGCCACAGACAAAACAACGTAATACTTTGTTTTGTAATACTTTAATGTTTTGGCACAGTTCCTGATTTAATCATTCCAACATGTAGACTCAGTGGACGTAAGCAATGGATTATTTAAATACAACAACGACAAAAAAATTTCCCACCAAACGTATCGTGGTAGTTGGAAGCCTGTTTGTAGCGTTAATTGCAGGGGTTTGGACTCTGAAGTCACAAATCACTCAAGCGTCGGTAAGCAAAAACAGTGTACTTACCGCTCGCGTCCAACAAGGAGAATTCACCATCAAAGTCGCGGCGCCCGGAGTACTGGTACCCGAAGACATACGTTGGGTAGCTAGCAACGTAGAAGGGAAAGTCGAACGGATTTTGAAAAAGCCAGGAGCCGTCGTTTCGCAAGGTGATTTGATTGTTGAACTAACAAACCCTGAACTTCAACAAAAGGTAGAAGAGCTCAACTGGGAGCGCCAAGCGCTGAGCGCTGAGTCTCAATGCATTAAGTACGGATCAGCAAACGCGATTGCTCGACATGAAAGCAGCGGTTGCCAAAACCAAAATGCAATATGAGCAAGCACGTATGCGCTTAAATGCGGAAGAAATCCTGATTAATCAGGGCAATGCTACGGTCTCGAAACTGGATTTTGAAAGCTCAAAATTAACCGTAGCTCAACTGAAAGAAACGCTCGACATCGACAATCAACGAACCGAGCAATTGCGTAAAAATCTAGCCGCTCAACTTGCAGCCCACCAAGCGCGGCTATCTAAGCTGGATAAAACCATTGAACGCGCTGAATTTGAACTCGCTTCGCTGCAAGTAAAAGCGCCTCTAGACGGTGTATTGCAAGCCATGCCATTAGAACTTGGGCAACGAGTTTCACTGGGTAGCAATGTGGCGAAGTTCGCCAAAGCAGGAGACCTTATTGCTGAATTAAAAGTACCCGAGCTTAAAGCGTCAAACGTTGTCGTAGGGCAGAAAGTGATCATCGACACGCGTTTTAGCGAAATCGAGGGGACAGTTTCTCGTATCGACCCTGCTGTAACGCAAGGCACTGTTCAAGTGGATGTGACATTCAATCAGGCACTGCCACCTGAAGCGAGACCTGATTTATCCGTTGACGGCGAAATTGTGATTAATGCTAAAGCAAACGCACTTTACATTAAGCGCCCTTCCGCCTCACAAGAAAACCGAACCATGCCGATTTTCAAGTTAAATCCAACTGGTTCTATCGCCGAGAAAACCGCGGTGACCTTTGGTTTAGCCTCCAGTACAGAAATTGAAGTCGTTGCAGGGCTAACAAAAGGCGACACGGTCATTATTTCTGAACAAACACAACTAGCGCGTCACGAATCAATCACGTTAAACTAATTTTAGAGGGACTACGTCATGAATCATTTGATAGAACTAAACAATATTAAAAAAGTCTTCGTTAGCGATGACGTTGAAACACACGCACTTACTGACATTCACTTAGTGATCAATAAAGGCGAATACGTGTCAATTTCTGGCCCTTCGGGTTGTGGTAAATCGACATTACTGTCCATCCTTGGATTACTCGACACGGCCACGTCAGGCCTGCACAAATTAGCCGGCCACGTTGTCGGTGACTTAGACAATAAGTCTCGAGCACTTGTGCGAAACAAAGAAATTGGATTTATTTTTCAGTCCTTTAACTTAATTAGTGAGTTAACGGTGGTTGAAAACATCGAATTACCATTAACCTACCGCAAAGACATCGACAAAAAAACGCGTCGTGCGTTGGCTGAAGCCGCCCTTAAGAAGGTCGATATGAGTCATCGCTCTACACATTATCCTTCGCAACTATCCGGTGGTCAGCAACAACGTGTTGCAGTCGCTCGAGCAATTGTCGGCGCACCATCGCTCATTCTTGCAGATGAACCGACAGGTAACTTGGATTCGAAAAATGCAAAACTAGTGATGGACTTGTTAGACACATTACACGAAGAAGGTGCAACTATTTGTATGGTCACGCATGACCCTCGAGGTGCTCAGCGTGCGCGACGGGTAATTGAAGTCTTTGATGGTCGTATCATTGCGGACTCTGGCGCTCGTACTCAAACCACTGAAGTGGCGTAGGAGGTTGTTATGTTTGATGATATCCGCTATGCCATGAGACGTTTGCTAAAAACGCCTAAATTCAGTGCTCTAACAATATTCGTTATGACGACAGGCTTAAGCCTTTGTATTTTTATGGTCGGATTTTTGCAGTCTACATTACTTGCTCCCCTTCCATTTGAACACGGTGAAAAAGTGCGCAAAGTGACCACGGTTGTCGATGGGGTCATTTATGATGGTGCAACGCTTCGCTTGCATGAGTTTGAAGAACTCCGTGAGAAACAACAAATTTTCTCACAGATTGATGCCTACAAAATTTTAGGTGTGAATTTAAGCACCAGCGATAAAGTCATGCGCTATGAAACGCATTACGTTACCCCTACTTTCTTCTCAATGTCTGATGGTCATGCAACCCTTGGTCGTCTATTTGAGCCAATGGATTTGGAAGAAGGCCACGATAATGTTGCGGTACTAAGCTACGTGCTGTGGCAGGAGTTATATGCGGGCAACGAGCAAATCATTGGTGAAAAACTGCGTATTAACGGCGAAAACTATACGGTCATCGGTGTTACAAGCCAAGGTTACCGCTTTCCAGGCTCTGCCAAACTGTATTTACCTTTTACAGATACAACGCACGGCGTGAAACGGGAAAATTCACCTTACGTTGCAGTACACGGCTTGCTACGCGATAGCGTAAGTGACGCACAAGCAATGACATTTATTCAGCAGTTTTTCACAGAGTTAAAAGAGCAATACCCAGAACTAAACTCAAACATTCAAGGCTACATTTGGACCTATCAAGATGAAATGGTGGGTAACGGCGGTGAAGGCATTCTAACTACCATGATGATTTCCGTCGCCCTCATTTTGCTACTCGCCTGTATCAACGTCAGTAATTTGCTGTTGTCCCGCGCTATCGAACAGAATAAAGAAATTGCCATTCGCAGTGCGTTAGGTGCGCCTCGTGCGACGCTCATCAAACAAATGATGTGGGAAAGCGTGATCATCTGCTGTGTTTCAGGGCTTTTTTCTATCTTGATTGCTGGATTTACAGTGAACCTAAGCGTGCAATATTTCTCGACTGGTATGCCAATCGAAGCACCTTACTACTGGCATGAAAACATGACGTCGGACACATTGTTCGCCGCAGTCGCAATTTGTATTGCCACTATTTTTGTTACTGGCTTTTTACCAGCTTGGCGTGCAAGTAAAACTGACATCAATGCCGTCCTTCGTGATGGTACACGCGGCGCACAAAGCAAGGGCACAGGCCGTTTGAGTAAAATCATCGTCATCTCAGAAGTAGCCCTGTCATGCGCATTAATTTTAGTCTCCGTATCAATGGTGAACGCAGTCGGTGAACTCGAAAAGGCAGATTATGGTGTTGCTTCAAAAGGCTACCTGACTGCGCGCGTCGGGTTAGATCCAAACCGTTACGCAACGACTGAGAGCCGTATCCAATATTATGAGAATCTGAAAGATTTACTGAAACAAGACCCAAATGTGACAGGCGTAGCCTATGCTTCCTCTTTACCACACACGTGGGGTTATTTGACTAACTTTGCACTGGAGCAGTTTGATTACGGTAAAGAGCCAAATTATCCATCGGCGAACCTAAACTTGGTCGATACTGAGTTCAATGAAACACTGGATCTCACCTTGGTTGAAGGTCGCTGGTTCACACCACAAGACAATGAAACATCTCCAATGGTTGCCGTTGTTTCACAAAACTTTGTGGACAAGTATTACCCTAACGAATCACCTATTGGTAAGCGTTTTGTGTGGGTAGATGAAGACGATGCTCCTTGGATAACTATCATAGGCGTGTCAGAAAACGTGATTTTCGGTCAGCCTGTTGAAGGCAATAAAATTCGCAGCTCAGTATTCGTGCCGTACAAACAAAGTCCACGCCGCAACATGCTGCTGGCCATTACCTCGAACGGCGATCCTGATTTACTGCGCAGCTCGCTAAACCGCGCAGCTTTACAACTGGACAAAGACACGCCAGCGTATTCAGTCAAAGCGGTTGAAGTTGCGATTGCTGAACGTATCGGAGGTATGAACTTTGTTAGCCGTATTTTCTTAAGCTTTGCTATCGCTTCTATGGTTTTAGCGTTCAGTGGCATTTACGGCGTAATGGCCAACTCGATTGCACAAAAACGTCAAGAAGTGGGCGTGCGTCGGGCACTCGGCGCGTCAGATTCTGATGTTCTGAGACATTTTACAATCAAAGGAATGAAACAATTATCGATAGGTTTACTTGTTGGCTTACCCGCGGGGTTTGGCCTAGTCACACTCATGGCACAAGCAGGCATCGCATCTGGTTCTGTCGCTATTTTCATTGCCGTACCAACGCTTATCTTACTTGTGGTGGTGTGTGCGGTTTACTTCCCTGTAAGACATTCTCTCGCATTTGAACCCGCAGTAGCACTTCGCGACGAATAAGTCTTGCCACTTCGTGAGCATTTACCCTCTGGGGTAAATGCTCACTTTTCACTTTCGTTTGAAAACAGTAGACTAGAGTCAGAATATATAGGGAATACTATGAAGCAAGTTCTTGTTTGCGATGATGATCCGAGTATCGTCAGTGCGCTACGTTTACTCCTAAAAAGCGAAGGCTTCACCGTTGTAACCGCGTCTTCACCAGCCGAAGCTGAATTTTTTGTTAAGAGTAAAGAAATCGATTTAGCGTTAATCGATCTCAACTATCACCGAGATACCACGTCTGGTGATGAAGGTATTGCCCTCATTAAAGCGTTAAAAGCAATCGACTCAGATCTCGCGGTTGTTACCATGACAGGCTGGGCAAGCATCGACATCGCCGTGTCCGTCATGCAAGCTGGTGCGGGTGATTTCATCCAAAAACCGTGGGAAAACGAACGACTTCTCTCTATTTTAAACACGCAGCTCGCACTTCGCGCCAAAAATAAAGAAAACTCACTGTTAGCCGCGGAGAACCATGCGTTAAAACAATCATTAGAACCGTTAGGCAAAGTGGAGTTGATAGCCCACTCAATGGCGATGCAAACCCTACTTCAGCAACTTGCACCGCTGGCCAATTCGGACCTCAACATTCTCATTACCGGTGAAAACGGCACAGGTAAAAGCTTACTCGCAGAATACATTCACCATCTCAGTCCTCGCAATCACGCGCGTTTTGTCTCAATTAATATGGGGGCAATAACGGACACTTTGTTTGAGAGTGAGATGTTCGGTCACACGAAAGGCGCATACACGGACGCAAAAGAACAACGTGTAGGTCGTTTTGAACTTGCGAACGGCGGCACATTGTTTATGGATGAAGTCGGAAATATTCCCCTGAGCCAGCAAGGTAAATTACTCCGAGTGCTGGAATCAAAACAGTTTGAAAAGGTCGGTTCGAGCAAAACTCAAATTGCCGACGTGCGGATTGTCAGCGCAACCAATGCAGACCTCGACATAATGGTCAACAATAAAACCTTCCGACAAGATTTATACTATCGACTTAATACCTTCGTCGTGACGCTTCCGCCGCTCAGAACACGGAAGGAAGACATTATCCCCCTTGCTGAACAACAACTTAGATTAGCTGCAACTCGCCAACGGAAACCCGTTCCTCGCCTGTCTGAGTCAGCTCTTCAGGCTCTTGAACAATATGAGTGGCCTGGTAACGTACGTGAGTTATCGCATACCATGGAACGCGCAGCCTTGTTAGCCACAACCGAAATCGGTGTAGAACACCTTATGTTGTCTTCCTCGGCACCTACGCCCAATCAAAGTACACGTAGTGACTTTGGCGAGCGAACGATGGACGACATTGAAAAGGAAATTATTACCGCCCGATTGAATGCTCACAAAGGCAATGCCGTGACGGCTGCTAAATCGCTCGGGCTTAGTCGTAGTGCGTTTTATCGACGTCTCGAAAAGTTTGAAATCTAGATAGGGACTATATGCCATTTGAAAAGCAAATTACGCGCCTGATAGCTTGGTTGTTTATACCCTGTTTTATCACGCTTTGTAGCGTGCTGTATGTCGCGAAGCTAAACCTCTATTTAACTTTGCTGATAATCAGCCTTGTCTTTCTCTCGGCGTGTGTGGCTTACCAATTGCTGCATAAAAAGCTGCAAGATCAATTCGTGCAACTGGGCAATATTATCGAAGCACTCAATCAAGGTGACTTTACATTGCGCGCTAAAAGTCTGGCCACTGATTCCGCCCATTCGCAGTTGCTCCGTGAAATTAATCGTCTTGCTGATACTTTGTCATCTGAAAGGTTTGAATTCAAAGAAAGCCAACTTTTGCTTGCAAAACTATTAAAAGAAATTGATGTGGCGATTTTAGCCTGTGATGGTTCAGGTCGAATTACGCTGGCCAATCCAGCCACGACGAAGCTGTTTTCACTAAGCGAAAACAAGCTAACTTCCTACAACCTGCACGAACTGGGTCTTGCGCACTTACTCAGCAGCCAATCAAATGCATTGGTGAGTTTAAGTTCTGCACAAGGTGGCCGCTGGCACTTATTTAAAGATCAATTCCGCGATAAAGGTGAGCAACAAACCCTGTTTATTTTGTCTGACGTGGAAGTTTTATTGAGTAGAGAAGAGCAATCTGCCTGGAAAAATCTCGTGCGCGTTTTAAGTCATGAAGTCAACAACTCGTTGTCGCCAATAGTCTCCATCAGTGCGACACTAAAGAAAATATCATCCAATGCGGACCTCGACACAGAGCCTCAAAGAAGATTTAAACGATGGACTGACGCTTATTGGAGAACGGGCAAATCGACTACATGGGTTTATCAATGCCTATCGTTCCGTAACGCAGTTACCCGAACCCAAGCTGGAAACCATTAAACTTGCTCAATTGCTCGATGCACTAGCTGCGTTGCTTCCATATCAAATTGATATACAGAATCGTTTAACCGATACGTCATTGCAAGCCGACCCAAGCCAACTTGAACAATGTTTCATTAATTTATTAAAGAATGCTCACGAAGCAGCGCCAAACAGACCGATACAAATCAACGTATACACCGAAGCCGGCTATCATCACATCACTATCCAAGACCAAGGTCCTGGCATTCAAAATCAGGCGAATTTATTCGTTCCATTGTTTACAACTAAACAAGGTGGAACGGGTCTAGGCCTCGTGCTTAGCAAGCAAATCGTACAAGCTCATGGAGGCCGACTTACGCTTGAAAACACGCAACCAACAGGGTGTAAGGTAACGGTTAGCCTGCCCAATTAATTGGCCGTTGAAAGCACAAGAACAAGAAAAATCTGAGTGTACCAGTCATCAATGCTCAGAACTTAAACCAATCGAAATGCATAACACGAAGTGCACCGTTTGCCCTCAAACCGTGCACTTCGTGTTAGTGGTTTAGAAGATAAAATCAACACCAATGGAAACAGCTCGTGAATCACCGTGATACGCCCAACCAGTGGCTTTGTCGCCTTGATCTACAAAGTTGTCGTACTGAATTTTCAAGGCCGCACTCGGATAGAAGTTATATCTCAAACCATAACTCAGTAGATAATGTTCTTCTAAATCGTCTGTTGGCACTTTCTTACGCTTATGATCCGCTTTAGAGTAGGAAATATATGGTTGGAATTTATCGATGTTGTAGACGACAGACACCAAATACGTTGGGAATTCTGTGCCGTACGCATCATCATACTTAACTAAGTTCCAATCAAATAACACCGTAATGGGGTTAAAGTTAACCGAACCACCAAAGCCTAAAAACTCTTGCGTAAAGTGTGGAGAATCCGTAGACGTTCCATCTGCGTTAACGGTTGTTCTGTCGCGATCATTAGTGAAATACACCAGTCTGACGTCAAAGTTGTCACCTGACACATTCCAGTTAAACCCAAGAATGTCTTTCCAGAATTCATCTACTGACCGTGCATTACCTCCATACAAGCGATCGTAGTATTTCATCTCTTTGTTGTCGTACGAATACTCATTTCCGTAGAACACCATTACATTGCTGGCATAATCCCCAAGCGTGAAATCATAAATTGCAGACACCCCATTAAATTGGGTGACTTGCCACCAATATAAGTTTGAAGGCGGACGCATCCACGGATACGCAAACCCAACTTCAGAAAATTCTGAAAAGTAATACATTGGTATGTTGCGACGTCCTGCCAAAATCGTCCATTGTTCTGAAGGTTTATACGTTAGGTAGTACCAGTCAAACTCAGGACTAAAATCATCCGTTCCTTTCGCGACAAGTTGTGCAGTGAAATCAAGCTGTTCGCCCAAACTGGTAGTCGCTTGCAGTGCTATCATGGATTCTGCATTGAATGTGAGGTCGTTAGTGTATTGCCCTACATCATAAAAGTCGGCCGTAAAGGTTTCATCCCGTGTTTGACCAGGATTTAACGGGTCATCCACTGTCCCAAGTGTTTTACCTGCCACAAGACTGCCATACCCCGAAAACTTAATGTCCGCATAGCTGACTGAAGTAAATAGGGCCGCTGCCATTGAAACTGCGTAACCTAAATATTTTGCTTTAAACATACCCTTTCCTTAAAAAGTGGCGACCACTTTAACATTACCCGTAACTGACGATGCAGCAACGTACGCAATCGCCCCTACGTTACCCGCGACAAACTCAGTAACCTGACCATCCGAATCCAGTTCTTTCGGCTTCGTACCTTTGCCCGTAAATACCAGTTTTGCCCAGTAAGCATTAACTTGAGCACTTGTTCGACCTAATACTTTGTCTTCGAATTCTGAACGCGTTGCTGCACCAGCAGCAAGATTGGTTGGTATGGCAGTTTCACCTGAACTAAATGCTTTTGATTTTCCTAAAAAAATCCGCTCTATTTCCGCTTTATCAAGTGCAACGTTATTACTAGGATGGACTATTACAGCAACTTCTGCAGACACTGCTGGTGACATGGATAACAACATTCCAATAGCACCAATACTGCAAAGCAATCGATTTTTTATAGAACTTTGCATGGGGACTCCTCGACTGAAAGTTATCGGAGTTCGTGTGAAACTTAGTGTTTGGTTATTCAATTGCGAGCAATCAGTTTAACGTGATCAGCCTTGATCCAGCGACATTCAGTTATTGCCTAAATATCGCCGTTTTACGTCCCTAAAATAGTAAAACACAGGAAAACGAATCTCAAAATCTCGCTTTCATCGCAATTTTTAACCTTATTCTAAGTTTTATACGTAACTCACTTGTTAAACTTAGTCCCTTACAGCACTTTTTCCACTAAAACCCAAGCCAAAATAAACAATTTGTTTGAGTAGCGTACTCCAAGCTATTTCAGCACCATATTGATTTTGTGATAGTTGCGGTCAAAGAAAAGAAATGTGAATTGTTGTAGTTTTGACAATTTAGACTTTCATATACAGAATTTGCACGGCATGTCGTCTTTGTGGCTTCCAAGCCAACGTGAACCAAAAAAAGACCCGATACGATGTATCGGGTCTCATAACTCATTGGATGTATTAAGTACCAATCAGCACTTAGCCTTTCGCATTTCTATAATTTCCACGCGCAGGCTTACGAGTGTTTGAACGAGGACTCTTCGCCCAAGGGCTGTTCGAGTTTTCCTGCTTTTTCACCGAATTACCTTCGCCCTGCCCTTGCGGTTTGCGATTGTTCGACTGAGGTTTACGCCTTGCAGGTCTAGGTGCAGGCTTCTGACCGTCCGCTTTCGGCTTTGGCTGAGTCACAGGCTGAGCAGCTGAATTTTTGTTGCCATTCTCTTCGTTTGGCTTCTTTGGTTTTTTCGCCTTTTTCGCTTTAAGTGGGCGAGTATCTAATTTGGACTCCGGTATCGCTTCTTTAGGCTCAAAACCTGCTTCAACTTTACGTGCAATCACTTCTTGAATTAACCGTTCAATACCAAATAGATCCGCAGCATCGTCTTTGGTTACAAACGAAACAGCTTGCCCCGATGCTCCTGCTCGACCAGTACGCCCGATACGGTGAACATAGTCTTCATAGACATTTGGCAAGTCGTAGTTCACAACATGTGGTAGCTCTTGAATATCAAGGCCTCGTGCGACAATATCTGTCGCGACTAATACTCGGACTTCTTGACTCTTAAAGCCGGACAATGCCTTCATTCGCGCATTTTGGCTTTTATTTCCGTGTATTGCTAAAGCAGAAATTTTCGCCTTTTCTAAATCTCGCACTAAATTATTTGCACCGTGTTTGGTGCGAGTAAATACAAGTACTTGTTTCCAATCGTAGGTTTTGATCAAGTGTTTTAAAAGAGCTGCTCGTTTACTCTTATCCACTTCATAAACTAGCTGATCAACACTTTTCGCTGTCGTATTCGCCGGCGCAACTGACACTTCAATTGGGTCATGGATTAACCCTTTTGCAAGCTCGCGGATCTCTTTCGAGAAGGTTGCAGAAAACAAAAGATTTTGCCTACGGTGCGGCAGCAACTTAATGATGCGTTTTATATCGTGTATAAACCCCATGTCTAGCATGCGGTCTGCTTCATCTAGCACCAAAATTTCTAAATGATCAAACTTCACCGCATTTTGCTGATATAGGTCGAGTAATCGGCCTGGTGTCGCCACTAAAATGTCCGCACCACGACGAAGATTCATCATTTGAGGATTTATTTTCACCCCACCGTACACAACCTGACACGAAAGATGCAAATGCTGAGAATACGTCATGACACTTTGCCAAACTTGGTCGGCAAGTTCACGTGTTGGCGTAAGCACTAATGCGCGAACCTGATTTGAACGCGCTTTGTTTCCCTGACTTAATAGTTGCAACATCGGCAGCGTAAAGCCCGCCGTTTTGCCTGTGCCCGTTTGCGCCGCAGCCATTACATCACGGCCCTTTAATATTGCGGGGATCGCTTGAGCCTGAATTGGTGTAGGTTGCACATACCCTTTATCAGAGAGCGCTTGGTTTATTTGTGGCGATAAGCCTAAGTCAGAAAAATGCATTTATAGATACTCAATTTTTGCAGCGCGACAGGATACAGGAAAACACGTCAAAGAAGCAAAAAGAATCATTGAAAGTTACATAAAGCATAGTTCACAGTGGACTGGCGAGACGATATTCTCGATATAGAGGAAAAAGGCCTGCGTTGAGCAAACCCTTCAGCGCATTTATGATAGCGCACCTGACGTACGTTTTTGAATCCACGTTTTTCCGACCCAATAAAATAAGCAGAGTAGAACAAACGCAACAGGAATGATGAGCACGCCATTTTTAACGAGCAAGTCGGGGAAATGTTTTGCTTGCCCCAAAAACACAGCGGCACTTGCCATAAATAATGGAAAAAGCATTCGCCACAGATGTCGAATAAGCATAAATCGTTTAGACACTCGATTTGACAACAAATAACACAAATCTTCACCAAGCGCATACACCGTAATTAGGCCAAACACCGCAAACGCACTAGGTCCAAATCCCCCATTCAAGGTTGAACTAGCGCCAAGTGCAAAGTAGAAATACGATGAGTACCCTGTCACCAGTAGTAGACCGAACACAAACAAGCCCTTACTTAGTTTGATAAGGGCCGCTGTATTACGCCTCATAGCCATGAATGCACTTAAAACTAAATAACAAACTAACCCACCATTTAACATAGATAATGGGATATGTTTAACCCACGCGACGAGGCAACCGCTTAACCCCATAAAGAACATAGTGATAAAAAACACTCGACCAATCCGTTTATGCAGCGCACTGCCTTTCTTTATCGCGATCACACAAAACCCTGAAATGATCCCTATCGTCCCCATCGCAATGTGAAAAATCAGTAGAAACGTCAACATCGCTAAATTTCCTCATGGCTATTTAAAACTGAGTTGGTTTTTACATCGTCTGCAATACCATTCGAGTTTGCTCGAAAGCCATAGAGAATAAAGTACACAGGCATCACCACCTGCGTGATAAAAAGAGGTAATTGGATCGAAACAATAACCGGACCTTGGAAGAACGTGCTGCCGAGTGCAATTAACTGGAGTAAACAAGCCGTCATAGCAAACGCCAGTAGCAACTTTGGTATACGTGTGGCTCGATACAACAAGGCATAAAATAGGAAAAGACTAAAGCTTGAAAAAAAGAGCGACAGGTAGTGTGACTCGTTGCGCTCTGACACGATTAACCTGCGGATAAACTCCATCGACTCGCTAAGCTCGTGTAGTCCTTTTGCCTGAACATCACCGATAAACGCGGTGTAATTCGCAAGATTTGCGTACTCCACTCCGGTTAGAATTAGCCCCAACGACGCAACTAAAATTACAAGTAGACTGAAGATTGGCAGCTGCGACTGGAAGCGCTTTGCCGCAATCACACCCACCACCACGTTGATAAAACTCAGCATTAACGCCATGAGGGTCGCGAAACCTAAGGCGGTCGTCAAGCTAGACATCTCCACCGTAAAAATATCCGATTTGAAAATGCCTAAAAAACGGAAGTTCAAAAACACCCCGCCAGCCATTTGCACCAACAGCAGTCCACCTAAAATCGTACTTAATGTTACCTTTTTCATTCTCGACACCCTTTCTATGTTTATCACGGTCGTGTTGATGCTTTACACAATAATGAAAGGCGACGGCGGCTTGGTTGCGCTGACGTAACGCTATGTAACGGAGTGTAACATCCTTGAATACACCGAACGTTAAACCGAAGTTACGAGAAAAATTGTGTGTCTAGACTCAAAAACAATGGCTGTTACGCTCTGTTACATTCCGTTGCTTTACTGAGAAGAAACCTTTTTTGTACTTGCCATAATGGCAAAACTGCAATTTGCAGGATTGTGAAATAAGGAACTCCATTATGAAGAAATTAGTCTCTATTCTCCTTGTAGTCGTAGCCATGTTTGCCTCAAAACCCACGTTGGCAAACGAGGCCTTAGCGAAACTATTTATTCAAAGTCAGGGATTTACTGAACAGCAAGAAACATTGGCGCTGAACGTGTTTAACGCATTCAAAGCGGTGACGGATGAGGTCAAATCCAGTAAAGGTTCAATCAAACTGTTTTTTATCGATGCCGCCACCAGTGAGCAACTTGATGCAAATGCAGCTTATGAATCGTATAAACAATGGCAAACAAACGTTGATATTCGCGTGTTACACCTTCTAGAATCAATGAGTCAGCTTCATGCCGAATTAACGCCTGAACAAAAACAAGCGTTTATGGCAAAACTCATCAAAGCGAGTAAGAAAGACGATTGATTTTTCGCGAAGGTTAACACCTTCGCGAAAAATCAAATCTAAGTAATTAGTGAACAGGTAGCGTGGTAAAACAATGACAATAAAAGTGCTCATAATCGACGATGATGAAGCTTTGTGTACTCGACTCGAAGCGTACTTCTCAATGTATAGCCTCACGCTCTTGTCTGCTCATTGCGCAGCAGTTGGCTTAACAATGTTGGATACTCAAAAGCCTAATGTCTTGTTATTGGACGTTATGATGCCCGACACAGATGGCTTTGCACTGTGTAAGCAGATCAGAACGACCAGTAACATTCCAATTATTATGCTGACTGCGCGAGGTGAGCTTTCCGACAAAGTGCTTGGGCTTGAGTTAGGTGCGGATGACTATCTTGCCAAACCATTCGAACCTCGAGAACTCGTTGCACGGATCCAAGTATTAATGCGCCGCCATAGTGCCTCACCTGACACGCAGCAAGACCTCTCGTTTGGCGAATTGCAGATTCTGACTGCCAGTCATCAAGCAAAACTAAACGGCCAAGACATCCAACTTACCGGCATGGAATTTAAGCTACTGCACCTTCTTGCAACCCACCCAGGTGAAGTCTTTAATCGCGATCAGCTTTTAAATGAACTAAAAGGCATTGATTCCGACATATACAGTCGCTCGATAGATATCCTGATGAGCCGTTTACGGCAAAAACTACAAGATGACCCTAAACATGTTAAGTACATTAAAACACTTAGAAATGTGGGTTACACCTTCATTGCGAAACCATCATGAAAATTCCACATTTAGGTCTTTTTGGCCGTTTCTTAGTTCTGTTTTCGGTCACCACTGTTTTATTTTCAGTGTGCGTGCTGCTAGGTAGTTTTGCCACAACAGAGCAAGAGGCGAAGCAGTTTGTGAACGAACGCGAATCTCAGCTGTTTGAAATGATCCAGCAGATAGCTCAACGACCGATTGATGAAGTAAAACTCAATTCCGACGCAAAAAGCAATCGCGTTCGCATTATGGTTGAACGTGAAGGTCAACGTTTCGTAACCTCTGGTCACTTTCCCACGATGGAAGCGTTAGCGAAAAACGCCGAGCCGATTGGTCATTTGTATTTTAGTAAATTGAACTCACAATACTATTTATACGCGAATGTTTCTGACACTAATGTGGTCGTCACGTCGCGAATGGTGAATCTCATTGTGTATCCACAGTGGCTCATTCTATGGCCTTGGATTGCCGCGTTTTTGGTGCTCATGACGAGTTATTACATCCTAAAACGGCTGCTCGACCCAATCAATTCCGCTATTGAGAGTGCTAACCGAATTAGCCAAGGCGACCTTAATTATCGCATTGCCTCACACCCAAAATCAGAATTGTCTCGACTCACACTAAGCCTGAACAAAATGGCTGCCGACTTGCAACGGTTGTTTGAGTCAAAAGACGAAATATTAATGGCAATTAGCCACGAACTCCGGACACCACTTGGCAGAATGAACGTGTCTCTTGCCATGCTCGAACAAAATGAAATAACTAAAGATTTAAGTTCCGACATCCAATATATGAATAATCTCATCGGCCAACTTCTAGAAGGCGAACGGCTGCAACAAGGCGCGAGAGTCTTAACGACTTCGACCTACTATTTACCCACATTGATTGAAGACGTCTTAAGCGAAAATGGCCTGCAAGAAAAGGTAACCGTTACAACCCCCCTTCCTGAGGAAGCGATAAAACTCGACGTTGGACGCATTAAATTCGTGTTACGTAATTTACTTCAAAATGCGATAGAACATGGAAAAACACGAAAAAATGTCGAACTTGCCATCAATATTTCTGACGAAACCCTTAGTTTCTCAGTGACCGACCACGGTCAGGGTATTCCGGAGCACATGTTGGAAAACATGTTTACACCTTTTTTTCATGCCGAGAACATCAATCACCGTTCAACCGATGGTGTGGGTTTGGCCCTGTTTTTGTGCAAGCGAATCGCCCAAGCACACGATGGAGAACTAACCGTAACCAACCTAAATCCAAAAGGGTGTGAGTTTAAAATGTCTTTGCCAGTTCAGTGTATAGTGGCTTAATTGGCCTTTCCTATAAAACTAACAACAATGACATGACTATTTGAATTTCAATCAATACCACAGTGCAGAGCCATAACAGCCTGTGGTCAGTTTTGATTTGAGCACCTGTTAGCATAGCTTACAAAGGCGCAGGTGGCTGCTTGGAGAGTTTTCACGCGTTTCTACCTCTTGTAGAGTCTATCCATTTTGCACCTAACGCTCTCCAAACACATAATGTGTTGGGGCTGCTTTATGCGTAATTAGCCAAAACCATCACAACGACTCATTGTCTTAGTAAACGCGTTTTAATGTGACGTTAAATGCCTATATAGACACAAACCAAAAATAGCTATAAATAGAACTACAAAATATACGTTTTTTTCGGTGACTCACCAAAACTTACGTCGCTATTTTTAAAAAATATTCTCTCTACAAATAAGATATAGAATCCAAAGTGTAAATATGAGCGTGATAATCTTTTCTTTGGGTTTCGTGAAATCAATTTTATGCCACAAAGAATTTTCTCTATTTTTAGAATTACTTACGTTGTGTTCTTTTACTTCATTTGCGTATTTTTGCAACTGCTTTTCTATTGCAGCATAGCGCAACGCAAAAATAAAAACGGTGGCCTCAGCCACCGTTTTTATTCGTCTTTAAACTTAATTCGCAACAAAGTTTAAATTATCGATATAAGCTTTATCGTTTCCACTGCTATAGACGTATTTTATTGCATATGTCCAACGGATCACGTGCTCGCCAGGTTCAATCGAAAAGCTATAAGTTGCCCAACTGTCACTTTTTCCTACATCCCGCACCTGTTCGCCATTGATAGTCACAGATAAATAATCGCCGTAACTTTCCGATGAAACCAATGCATCAAAGGTAAATGTGCCCGCAGCAAAGAATCCACGCAGTTCGACCATCGACGTCTGATCAACTGAAATAGCCCCAGAGCCAAGGGAGTAACGCCCTTGCACGCTCTTCTCTTCAGTAATACTCCAAGCCGCGTTACTTGTGCTCGGTGTCGTCATATTGCTAGGTTTTTGACCCGATTCAAAGTTTTCGCTCCATGTAGTAGTGGGTGCAGGCTTGGCCTCTGGATCATTGGGATCCGTGTGATAAAGCGACACTTCATTGCCGTCGGAAAAACCATCTCCATCCGAGTCTGAATTGACTGGTGACGTGAAGTAGGTGTTTACTTCCTCACCATCAGATAAACCATCATTATCAGTATCTTGGGACAATGGAGAGGTCAAGTGTGTATTGATTTCCGCGCCATCGCCCAATCCATCACCGTCCGTATCAAACACGTTTGGTTTGGTTGTAAACGTATACTCATCAAGTGCGCTAAGTCCATCATTGTCGTCATCACTTTGCGCATCCGAACTGTTGTTGTCGGACAAGCCAAAGGCTTGTTCCCACCAAACCGGCAGCCCATCTTGGTCATCATCAACTAAAGTTATGGTTTCAAACTCGGTATCACCTGCTGCGTCTTTAACCAAAATCAGTTTATTGCCCACCAAGTACATCTGCTTAACCGTAAACTCGATAGCAATGCGAACCAGTTCACGACGAGACTGTTTATCGACAAACACTAGTTCAGTATTTTCATCTGCTGCCACTGCTGCAACAAATTGCGCGTCGGTTTCGATAAGATCGGAAAACCCAAAGCCTAGATTGTACGACTCGGTAAGCATTTTACTATCGGTATCAGAGACGTAACCCCTCCCATTTCCCAAAATAACCTCAGTCCCATTATTGACAACTTTGATTGGTCCAACGATTGGTTTAACGATTGGTTCAACACTATTCGAATATTCATAATGAACCGAAGAAGCTACAGATGAAAGAGACCCTGTAGTTTGATCGATTTCTTGCGCAATAATGCTCTGTCCCCGTGGGCAATGATCAGTCCATGCGCTCCGATGACCCTCATCGATGATATAGTACATTCGGTTAGTATTTGCATTCCATGTAGAGAAGCTATGGCGGCCCAAAATGCAACTAGATTTATGAATATCCCAAGATGGACCATAAACAACGTCGCCGTTGCTATTGAAAACACCATCCATATATATGTAGCGTTCATTACCAAAATCATGATATCGCACAATCAGATAATCGCCAGCCGCAGTTAGCGCATCAATAGGTTTTGTGTGAAAGAGTGGAACCTCAGTTTTCCCTTCCGTTAAGTCTATATAACTAACATCACCCGAAAAATAAGCAAGGTATAAACGATTATGAGCAGCCGAATACGTCATTATGCTGATCGAATCTGTTGGATTGAACTTATCGACAAGTATTGGATTTCGGTATTGGCTCGCCGCAGTGGACCAGCGGTAAATTCTATTTTCTTCACGATTAAGCAAGTAAACCATACCTTGGTTATCGATGGCCACTTGCGTAGGCACATAGCTCGGCACACTAGCCGCATAATTACATTGTCCCGAACCATCGTCATGGCTTGCTAGCCAGCAAACCAAATCATTAGGGAACGAGTCTAAAATTAAACCACTCGTCGAATCGGCGGAACTATAGCCAGCATTCCACGCGTCCGGGTAGCCATCACCATCGGTGTCCACCGACGCCGCCGCATCAAATGGGTATGCATCGACATGATTTTGCACTCCATCACCGTCCACATCTCCATTAAGCTCATATAGATAAAAGTGACTGTTATTATCCTTTTTTGCCAAAATCACTACTCGATTATCAATTTGTGCAAAGTGAATAAATTGGCCTGGTAATTCGTCTTGTCGGATTAATACATCTTTACTATTACTTACAAAGAAATTTTTTAGAACAATTTTATCAGAGTCTTGGGTAATAATAAGATACTGTTCGTCATTCAACCATACAAGGCGTTTGAAGGGCTTCTATTTCCCTAAGTTGCTCAAGCGTTGTGGCATCAAAAATGCGACCTTTACTTTCTGCCAATTTGTTTCCACTAGGGGACAGTGATAATTCTGCATCAGGAAACCAATCAGATATGTTGGTGTTTAAGTCATCTAATGTCTCTGTAGTGGGGTTAAACTGTGCTCTAACTAGCTTGTCCCATTGGACTCGGAATAAAACATTGCGATTTTTATCCAGCGCAGCACCTGTGCTGATGTACTTACCAGCAGCAGTATGAACAACTTCACCACTGGCATTGAATATCATCAGAGGGCCTTTATTATTGCTTAACAAATAATCACCGATCGGAATCAAAGCGCCTGATCTAAGGTCTACGTTATCCGAAAATACGCGGAGTTGGTTAGGATGGTTTAGATCAATATAACCGACTGAATGGTTTTCATTCCTGTAATCTAAAGTATCCTTAAAAATTAGATAGATACGGTCGAGCTTGTCTGAGTATGCCATATCAACAATATCTAAATGAGCAAAACGGCCAACTTGAGGCAACACGATAGGGCTGATATAACCATTGCTTTCTAAAGACCAGCGGTATATTCGGTGATTTTCAGGGCTTAACATGAACAGCTCACCTGGGCGTCCGTTGGCCGTAATAGTAGGGACGTATTCTGGCACCGTAGCCGAGACGTTACACATACCGTTTCCATCATCATGACTCTCTTGCCAGCACGCCGAGTCATTCGGGAACGAGTCTAAAATTAAACCACGTGTCGAATCGGCTTCGCTATAGCCTTCATTCCAAGCATCCGGAAATCCGTCACTATCCGAATCCAATGAAGCAGCCACATCATTTGGGAATGCATCTTGAGTATTGATTACGCCGTCACCATCTGAGTCATCGTTTGCGATAAACTCGTTGATAATAAGCAAACCATTTTGATTTTCTAAAATATATAGCTTGTTACCGAGTTTAACCAACTTCACGAGCGTCCCCACTAACTCGCGAGACTCGAGTAATTCTGTGCTTGTGTTATAGCGGTTTACACGATGAACCCCATCATGATTGACCACCACAAGGTACTGATTATCTTGATACCAGTGCATATCAAGTGAGCCTTGATGATTTGTAAGTGCTTTTTCGTTTACTATATCAAACAAGACACCGGTATTGACGGCCACTAAATTGCCGTCCTCCGATAAACTCATGTCAGGTTTACTATTGCGGATATTTATCGGATAGTAATCTAACTCGCTAATTTCGCCGGACAGTAAATTTAATGATAAGCGGTCTAATAAATAACCATATTCGCTTAGTGCTAGTAGCTCGTTAGTGTGCTTATTCCATTTCAAAGCACCTATTCTATATAAATAATCGAAATTATTCTTTTCCGTCACTTCGCCATTTTTTCGATAGCTAGTTATCGAGTCGGGAGTGCTCGTGTAATCTGGAACGAGAAGATACTTTTCCGCGGCAAATAATTTTGTGTCTGCACTTACTTTGGTAAAAAACGTTTGTACGTTGTTTTCATCGAAATACTTAACTATTCCATCGCGGTTCAAAAAATACAATCGCTCTTGACCATCGACATAAGTCATCGATGTTGGAGCTACTGTTTCTAATTGATTGTGTTTACCCACAACTAATGCCGGTAAATATCGCCCTGTGCGACTGTCAAATGGGTAAACTAATGCTCGAGTGCTGTCCAGCAGATATAGTATTCCTTCCTCACTTTGCACCATATCCGTAATGTATGCAGCATTGATGAACGAGGCATAGTCACATAATCCGTCACTGTTGGCATGTTCAGCCAACCAACAAAGAGCGTCTTTTGGAAACGCATCCAGTTGCAGCGTAGTAGCAGACGCATCGGCACCCTCGTTCCAGCTATCTGGATATCCGTCTTTGTCTGCATCAAGCGACGCTTCGGGGTGTTTAGGGAATGCATCATCCGCATTAAGTACGCCATCGTTATCAACATCGTTCGAAAGCACGAGACGATGGAACATCAATCTATTGGGCGCTTTCGTTAACACTACTGCATGCTCACCCGTTATCAACATGTCGACCGGCGAGCCATTTAGCGTCACTTGATCCAGCATATTGAATTGAATACTAAATCGTGTGAACTGGGTATCACTGCCATCATGGCGTAGCATTGCCAACTCATTAGCCGCTGATACGACAAAAGTTTTTGCGCCCAGGCCAAAACCAAATTCAGTGTGAGAACTTAATTCGCTACTATATGTACCTAATGAGGTAACGATATAGTCATCAAATAAGGCGATGGCATTTAGACTCGCGTATTCACTAACGAATTCTTTGTTATGGGCTTGAATAAGACCCGTTACTGGGTCAATAGTGAACGAATCCCGAAAATTCCTCCAACCACTAATAGCATATGAAATAATCGCTCTGTTTTGACCACCGTCGACAAAGCTCGATTCAATACCGCTTCTAATATCAATAGATCGGTTATGGACGTTTTCTCCATTTTGATCCCAACCAGATAGTTTATTTTGGGTAACAAAATAAACAAACCGCCCCATAGGTAGGATATGCGCATTGTTTTCACTCAAGGTTGCAAACTGAGAACGCGTGCCTAGGCGATCGAAAGCGTCTATTTCAGCATGTTCAGCATACGAAACAAGCAACCCCATTGTATCCGAATAGGCTAAGTGCGCGACGACTTTAGCTGGATTGGGTTGATAGACCCCTACTACCTGTTCAGTCTGTCCTGATAACTCAACTATTTTTTGAACTTGAGGACTGTATATAAAGAAATTCTCTGCCGATTTCGCAACTTTTAATTCAGTATCTTGAGCTAACAAACTCAAATAACAGGCATTACCGTCACCATCTGTTGCCACAAAACACGCGCTGTCGTTTGGATACGCGTCGGCATTATCACCGACACCATCGCTGTCGGTGTCAGCAGACTCAGCAGGATCCAGTGGAAAGGCATCTTGATCGTCCGCTACGCCGTCGTTATCATCATCAGTATCCACATTATTGCCAATTCCGTCTAAATCCGTGTCGAGGGATTCCACTGGGTCGAGTGGGAAGGCATCTTGCTCGTCGGCGACGCCATCGTTATCGTCATCGGTGTCGGCATTGTTGCCGATACCGTCTTTGTCAGTATCAATCGTTTCGGTGGGGTCGGATGGAAATGCATCGTCTTTATCGAGTACACCATCTTTATCGGTATCTAATTGGGTTTGATCAATAACGGGGGATGTTGGGGTGTCAGAATCTCCACCACAACCACTTAATGCAAAAAGGATGACTGCGAGCAGCAGCGAGCGATACAGTATCATCTAAAAAATCCATTTAGTAGTTAAAATATTTGATTTAATGTAAATCGATTAAAATATTTTCGTTCTCAAAAAAGATACATACTATACAATACGCGATCAGGGTCGTATACACTTTGCGCTAATTTATTGTTTGTTAATGTAAATAGCTTGGCTTTATTGAATCTAGAATTTGATACACTTCATTTTAACCTGTCACCTTTTAGGACAGGGCCAGAACAGGAACTTTCCCTTAACATAATTTGATGTTTCTTGGTCGAACGATCTGAACGTCACAAGAACAATTCGTTCAATTTCTTATGCGCAGCTCTGGTTAGTTAATAATTGCAGCTCTGATTTCAATATCAATTACAACAAAATGGTTCATTTGCAGCTACTTTGATTCAAATAAATGAAATTTTGCTACTATCTTAGGGTCTTAACATCTAAGGGTCTCTTATGTTTTCGGTGACTAATCAAAACTTATGTCACTATTTTTAAGAAATATTTTCCCCACAAATAAGATATAGAGTCCAAAGTGTAAATATGAGCGTGATAATCTTTTCTTTGGGTTTCGTGAAATCAATTTTATGCCACCAAGAATTTTCACTATTTTTAGAATTACTTACACTGTGTTCTTCTGTTTCATTTGCGTCTTTTTGCAGCTGCTTTTCTATTGCAGCATAGCGCTCTGACCAAGCGTCTTTCTTAATATGCTCAAAAGCATCTCGCAATTCTTCTTACAGGTAGGATTGATAGTCGGGATTAATATTTAGTCACTATGCGATTTTATAAATGATTACCTGCATAACAGACAATGGCATCACCTAAATAATTAGCCATTTCAGGATGATAAGATTTATGAAATTTTTCCATATCTTCATTCTCTTTATAAAATATAGCCATACCAATATATGCTTCTTTGGATGGGATATAGAAACGGCAAGCTATTTCAAAGTGTTCTTTCATTAAGGTTTGAACAGCCTCATGTTCAACAGGAGTGTCATCAACATATCTCGCTAACTTTTTATACAGTACATCCCAATCTTGATGAACAAGTTCTCTATTAACATGTGCCCAATTATCAGTTTTTGACAAGCTAAGACTTTGCTCCTCATTCAGAGCATTTATACATTTGACTAAATATTCCTTACTCAAATTATTCACTTGTAGATATTCCTTTGTTTTTATTAAAAATCCCAAATCGAACAACGCCTATTTAAGCGAAAAAACATAGATTGAAAATTAAACCAAATAAAAACAGCCACCTATGCTTTTCCGCCTGAAGTTCTTTTTATGCTTTTTTAACCAAACACTAACCAATTTAATATGGTTTTCTGTTCAACCGTTTTTTCATTTGAACTCAAGACATAGCCTTCTTTAATGTGTTTACTTATACACTCTTCTAACTTTCCATCAGAGAGTGATTTACCAAAACCAACACCACTCCAATTAAACTCACATTTAACTGATTCGCCTTCTGAATTAATCAAAGTTGCTGTCATTGATGTACTAGCAAATGGTGGTATTAACACTTGACCAATAGCAGCAGCGACTAGAAACAATATTATTTTTGATTTCATTTGTGACCCCTTTTTATATATTGTCACTCTTGGACAAAAAATATCGCCTTAATAAACAGCGAAAAATAGCAGGCTAAACTAACCGAGGAATGAACGCAAGCCTGCTGTCTTGCGTCCACGGCTAAACTAACTCGTATGGATACAAAACCCGTCGTGTTAGGTGAATTCATGCCAATTTTTCATGGCAAAATCATCAAACGATAATTCGTATCCAGAGTTGTTCATTTCCCTATTCGCCTAACGCCTTTTTAGAATAAAAATAACATGTTACCTAAAACAAGCGACACAAGAGCAAAAGCATACTGCTCTTTTCCTAGCTTTCTCTTTGTATTATAAGCACTTAGCAGCGTAGTTTTTTATATTTAGCTTTATTGCTTTAGAGTGAAGCGCTTCACCTTGGCTGATACGGTGTTGGTTTATCTTAACAAAGTCACTTAATTTACTGTTAGAATCAGCAAAAGCATATCCGTTATAAAAAACATGTTCACCATCAATCTTAAATTGAATGATTTCACTTTTGTTACTATCAACAAAAACTAAACTATCGAAAGAGCAATATTGTTCTTTTGTGTAAGGTTGAGAATTGTCGGTTGAAATTATTGAAGATATAAGCGCTTTTAAATTATGGAAATTTTCAAATTCACCGTATACTACTGCTTTTTCCGTTTTACTATTTACCCAAAACATTCGTTCTGTTCCAGCTAATTTAGAAGAATCAAAAGCATCATTTGCCATAGAACAAAACGGAAATAGTGAAATTAACATTAGCTTCTTCATTTATACATCCTTGTTTAATTTTTAAACTGAATTTAAGTTACTTAAAACACTATAGAAACAAGCTGAAATAGTCATTTTTTTAAAAGAATAAAAACCGCTCTCGCCCTTTATTTATTATCTCACCATATTTGAACTGCACATTCATACACCACAAAAAACATTGACATATAAATTGCCGCACTAATTATCACAAAACCAATAGCTTTCGATTTACCTAAAACTTAAACAGCGTATTTGACTTTTGGTGACCATAAAGGCAAACCATCAACCATATAACAGCAATAATGAGCCAAAAATTCCAAAATATTGGTGTAAAATAAATGACATCATTTATAAGTCCATAAAAGACAATTAAGCCCATCGCTAGAAAAAAAGCGTTTGACATTGCTTCAATTTTTACCCACAAAGGGCTTTTATCTTTCCTTGTTATATACCCATAGATTTTAAATTGAATTGGAAAAATCAGTAACAAAACTAGTTGCCAGGACATAAGTTAACTCCTTTTAAACTCAACGCACCAATAAAATGCGTAAAAATGCTTAGTTAAACTTGCTTAGCGAAGTGAAACTGAGTCAAGCTATTGCAATCCCATCACTTTATTGGCTTGTTATCCGCCAACGTCTACACTACGTTTTTTGTATTTTTTAGGCAATAAAGCGTAAATAATGGAAGAAATTACTATTACCAATCCTGAGTGAATTATTTCACCCAGAGCATTTAAAGGATCTGGCTTACATTCGAACCCAAGAATATTGCAATACGTATAATTAAAAACGTAAGTAGATAAAATCCCTAGCAAAATAATTAAGACATACGAAAATATCGAATTTAATTTTATGATTGTGACTAAACCTAAAATAACTAAAGTTGGGATCCCAACACCTAATAAAAAAACCATAGATTTCTTCCTTGATCCATACGCGACTCACGTCCAAATTTAGCGTGAAAAGCCGCGTAGAGGGTTAACGTCGCAGCCAGCGCTTTTTGCTGACAATAATATTTGATTGTTATGCCGTGATACAGAGTCTAACAAAGCTAAGATAAAATACTCAGCATTATCAAGACCAATAAAAATTGAACTAACCGACCCCAACGGCTCTGAGAGTTCAATTCTGATATTTGGATTACCTGAGTAATTGTAACGTTCTACAAATTTCGACCGAGGAACAAACTCGTTATTTTTTCAACTTTAACAACATTATCTAACGGTATTACCAAAGGCTGATAAAGTCCATAGCGAATAAATAACTTATTATAAAATAAAGAAATTGGCCTTTTCGAAAATGCTCGATACTCTGCAATAAAAAATACCAAACTAAAAATCGTAAGTAATGTGACAATATTTGCCGCAAGAGGTGACCAGATGAAATGTAGCACCAGATGCATAATTGGCATTTCAAACGCGAAGAGTAAGATGAAGCCTAGCAAGTTACTTTTTGCACCGTCTTTCTGATGATAGGTAAAGTGTTGCTCACCGTTGTAATATTCTGGTTTGATGCGATTTGCTCCACATCCTCGTTTCGAAGGTCAATAGAAATGTAACAGCACTTTCACCCAAGTATTTTTTTTATTGGTTTTTCTATAGAAAAATCAGGATCTTCACACTTCCCTATTGCAGCTTTAATAGCACTATACACGGTTGAAATTGCAACAATTTCAAACACTAAGATGATAGCCAAAGAATAAATAGCAGACATTTTCTAGATAGAGCCAGATCAGTTTACTTTGCTCAGGGAACTACCGTTCAAGACAGCTAAGCTGCCTAAAACAACAGCTTTTAACAAGCCTTCTTTTTTATTTTTAGTACAGAAAAAGCAGATTATCGGTGGTACGATTAACGCATCCAATAGAAACAACCATTCTAAATTTGCGCTGCCATAATCATTTAGCCTGCTGTTTGATTGATAATACAACCCCACCATATCGAAATATAAACAAGAAATAAAAACGGAAATATTGCTCATATCGAATCATTCATAAATATCTCCGAACAGCACAATGCCGCATTGACTTGAGAACAACGCGACCACCATACCTATACCATTGTGACGTAAACACTAAAGCTGATTCAAACTAATAATACCGAGTGTTGTGAATCCATCTTAAACGCTTTGCTATGCGTATTATCCTACTCGTACCAAATTTAGATTTTCCGTCGCTGATGGTACTTCAAAATACTGGGTCACATGATGAAATACAGTCTCAGTGTCAAACATAGCTCTTTCAGGTTGTTCAACTCGGCGTTTAGCAATTTGGGATAAACATTGCTCATCCGTTAAGTCTAAATACCAAAGCTCATGCTCACTACTTATTTCGACGCATAGTGATAGAAACCAAGCTCTTTGCTTACAGGTATTAGCCGGGAAATCCATGACAACGTTAACCCCAACATTCAACAAATTTTGAACATGGCTTTTAACGAAAGGCTTGATGAGATTTGAATACTTTATGTAGTCGTCAAATGTTTGAATTTGTGAAGGATAATGAGCCGATAGCCAATCGTCTTCTGAAATAAGGACAGCATTGTTTTCAGCGGCAACTATCTTAGATTTGGTTGATTTACCGGCTCCCATCTTGCCACAGAAGAAGAACAACTTTCCCTGATTTTCCATGTTTCCTCTATTTATGCATAACGAATGATATGGACTCCCCATTCCAAGTAAAACTAGTGCTCCACTTAGCCGGAACAGACTTCCCAGCTAAACTTGCGAGGTATGGGCAAAGGAGGGCTGGCTGAAATCCGCCTAAAGTGCCTTGTTATATGCTCGCTATTTGCAAGCTAAACATTCTGATTCGTCAATTGTTGAATACTCAGCGTACCAATAATGAGAATCTTTAATTTCTCGGTACACCCAGTTATTACTTTCGTATTTTTTAGTAAACCTATTCTTTAGAAGAATAAGAGCTTCACACTTCGGTGGCCAAGAAGATTTTTCAGCGATTTGATTACCATTTTTCAACTCTTCTGCAAGCAGTGAACTTTATTCTTTGGATTTAAACACCACTTCTCCATGTGCATATAACGCCCGCATTTGCGGCTGGTTTGGAGCACAGCGGAGAACCAGTCCGACAACATGCGCTTGTTAGGCCTCGCCATTCAATTCCTCAAATTTATCAAATAGCTGCTGAAACTCTCTAAATGCACCTCTTTCAAAATTGACACACGCATGAGAAAAGTCGTTTTTGTTTCCAGAAATCTCAAATACATTGGTTTGTAGTATGTTCTCACCCTTCATATTGTACTGTTCTAAAATTTCGTTTTCGAATAAATGTTCAATAACTAGATATCGCTGAGTGAGAGATGTTTGTGTTACAAAGTCCGCTCTAAATTCAGGAACAATCAGGAGCAGTCCGAATATATTCTTGGTAAGATGCTTGCGTGAAGAAAGAGCCAAATCATGTGGGTTGAAAATTTGCCGATTCAACCCTCTAAATTGCTCATTCCCCTCTCTATCATTATCAAATAGGCCAATAATCTTTCTATCTGTAAGAGTTGATAGGTATTCAAGTGAGCGCCTTACGGTTTCTGCCGACCCAGTCCTTCTATCTTCTTCAATTTGGATTCCAGAAGATATAATTTTAAAAGGCATCGGAATCCCAGGATTTAACTTCGCCCAGGCAGTATCAAGAATTTTTTTATCTGACTTTCCTTCAGTTAGGATTATCGGCCTAGTATCCTCTGCACTTAGCTCTTCAAGAATACTCGCCAATCCCGTTTTAACTTTGTGGAAATCACTTATTAAAAGTGGATCTAGTTTTCCAAGTTCTTTGACCGCATTATTTAGGTAAAACAACTCCCCTTCATCTACTTTACTAACAAGCCTGTCGTTATGACTAATAACTAGTATTTGGCTATCTGCATGATTCTTTAACTCGTCGATAAGGTAGGATTGAAGGTCTGAGTGAATATGTGAGTCAGGTTCATCAATGAGGATTAAGCAAATACCATCGACATGCGATTCTATATATTCAATAGTGGAAAATATTTCTAGAATCTGTAGGAATCCACTCCCCATCATAGATATTTCGAGTTCTTTATGCTCTGCACACTCTGCAGTAATTCGGACATACTCATCATCTGTTCTATTTTTATTCTTAAATCGGATTTGGTATCTTTTCTGCAAGACTCTTTCAAGCCTACTTTCTAATTTATCGAACCTTTCAGAAACTCTGACTTGAGAGTTTTCAGTTTTCAAAACCTTATTTCGTAACACATCGTGCGATTTTCCAATCGATATTTTCTTTTCTATCTGCCCATTGTTATAAAATGGCTCCGACCTACCAATCGTTGAGATTGGGCGCGTCTGATAAATGAATATAGCGTTTTTGAGTGAACAGGACTTTGGTCTAACAAAATCTGCAAATCGCTCAAACTCAGAAAAACGATCAGAATTAAAAAATCTAATATATGCGTTCTTGATGCCGGGCTTTTCAAACCTAATCTTCAGTGAAAAACTTTCTTCACCTTCACGAATAGTTACAGTGATAGATGCACTTGGTGTATTTGTTTTGTACAAAAGGTCATTATCATCTACCAATCGTATCTGGTTTAGTTCTGAAAAAGGCAAGTAGTAGTTAGAAGCAGCCTTGTAAAACCTAGTCTTATCCCTTTCTTGAATAAGCCTGTCGTAGGCAAATTTCCAAAGGTTTAATGCTTCAAATATGGTGCTTTTACCTATATTGTTTTCTCCCACAATAACATTGAAATTTTCATTGCATGTATACTCAAGTTTCTTAAATGCTTTGAAGTTTTTAAGCTCTAATTTTTCTATGTACATCGAAATTCTCAATTGTGAGTGGGCCTAACGCCCTGTTAATGGGCAAAATACAGTTGGCTACAATAAGCGACGAAGGAGCAAAAGCCAACTGTATTTTGTCCTTGTTAAACAGCTTGTTATAATGATTTTTCTCGACATTTTTCTATAGTCATTAGAAACTCATTGGGTGAATCTACGCCTAAATATATGAGCTTACCCGAATTAAGCTTGATCTCAATATTTGGATTGCCAGCCAAATTGAATCTATTAACATTACCTGACCGACGTATGAAAATTGAATTAAGTTGAACTTGAGCAATTTCACTTAAAGCAATCCTTAAAGGATTCCAAACGCCATACCTCACTATAATGCTGTCCTGAAGAATTGAAATAGGCCTAATTGCAATGGCTTTATACTCTGCAATAAAAAACACTAGACCAAGAAGAGTTAAAGCCGTTGTGAAATTAGCCGCAAATGGTGACCATAAAAAATGTAACAGCAAATGCATTACGGGTAGCTCAAATAAAATGATTAAAATAAAGCCTAATTGATTGCTTTGAGCGCCATCTTTTTTATGACAGCTAAAATGACTATCTCCAGTAAAACTTTGTTGCCTTATCTTTTTAGAAAATAACGCGTATGTCCAAACTCGCGCCTCAAAAGAGAGTAAAGAGCTCATAACACCTTTACCTAGAATTTTTTCAATTGGTTTTGATATAGCCAAATCTGGATCTTGCTCTTTGGTAAGAGAAGCTTTGATTGCAAAAAATACGGTCAAAATAGTGGTGATTTCTAAAACGATAAACGCAGCTATAGCAAGATAGCGCAATGATTCAAGGTAAGACCATACAACCTTTGAACTTTCAGGAATTACAAAGCTGCCAAGCAAAATAATTAAACAGCTGTAGGCTACAGCTTTGATAGCGGCATCTTTTTTATCTTTAACAAACCAAAAGCATAAAATAGGTAAGACAACTAAACCATCGATTAGCAAAAGCCATTCTGGTTTGTCTACGCCATATCCATTAAGAATATTTGAGCTTTGATAATAAAAAGACCAGAAAACAGAAATAACTGCAAGAAATATAAACGGGATATTCTTCTTTTTAATTAAAGTTTGCACCGATACTCCTTATCGTTATAACGCCCCACTAAGGAGCGAGTAATAGTTGGCTAAAATGTGTAGCGAAGCGAAACCGAGCCAACTGTTGCGAGTCCCGCTTCAGTGGCTTGTTAGCTGTACTGTAATCCGTAACCACATATAAGCCAAAAATATTTTCTTGAACTTCAATCATAAGCTCGTTACCTACTGATTGAGAATTCCAAAATTTTTCACCGACTTTTAGATCTAACGTACCGTATTCTGCCGGAGCAATAGCCAATATATAGCTAGTCGATTTTCCTCTGCTAATTCTTTTTTCGGTTATTTCTGTATTCAAGTAGTTAGGCTCACCAACTAACATGTAAGAATTCGAGAAACCTATAACCGCGAGAAAAAAGAACATATACGTTGTCTTACGCTGGCTTCTAAAAAAATTCCTTTTATCTACAAAACTATCCCAAAGTTCAGAACGATTACGCTTTTTGTGCAAGATAAGCCCTACGATTAAACCAAATAGAGCTGTTCCTAAGGCTAGTTCGAAACCATAAAAGGTGCTGTTCACGGTTTCGATTGAAAACCAAACACCTAATATTAGGAAAATAAACCACAGAAATTGAGACGTTTTATCAGTTTTCATGAGTACAGCTAACGCCCTGTTAAGTAGTGAGGCATGCACTACAAGAGCTTCCGCAACACAGCGTAATCACTAAAACCGCTGCAAACCAAAAATGCCACGCATGCCGAATCTACTTAAACAGTTTGTTAGGTTATTTGTACCTAGTATTTAGGTTCGTGATCGTAGCCTCACCACTAGGTGGAAGCAGTGCCAGCCAGTTGTCGTTGAACAATTTAAACTTTTGCACGGAATCTTGGCTTAAAGGGCTACCATTTATTTTCATGGTCATTGAATAATTTACGTAAGCAACATCACCATCAACCGATACGTTAGCAATAGAGAACGTTGACGATTTCATTATTTCCAACAGTTTAGGTTCAGCTTTAGCAAAAAAAGCTGTCATTCTTTTATACGCATCTACATCAGTCAAGCTATTAAATTCTTGCACTCCCGATACGGAGAAAAGAGGTAATAAGTCTTTTTGGGCTTGTTCACTTTTACTTCCACCAAAAGCCCCATCAAATGCAGAACGAAATTTGTTCAACGCTTCTGGATGCAGCATGCCTGCGAGTACTGAAACATCATAAGACTTTACTGCTGAAAAATATTTTTCAGCGACTTGATGTACTTTTATCTGCTCATCTGCTTGAACTTGTAAAGATACAAATAGACTCAAAATTAAAATAAGTAAACGTCCCACTTCTACTCCTTATGATTGAACGATTTCTAACCTAACGCCCAATTAAGGTGTGAAGCACACTACCACGACACTTAATTTGACCACCTTAAACACTAAACTCAATCCAAACCCAAAATGCCAAGCGTGCTGAATCACTCTTAAATTGTTTGTTAAGCGTATTTTGTCGAGTAAAACTCTTTTTCACTGTAAGCATGGTGCTCATTCAATGATTTCCATTGCGACAATTCATATTTTACTTCGTCTGGAAGCACCAACCTTTCATGAAACAAACCAATCTTAGGGCATTGATTCACAGAAATAACATATCTGTGACTATTTTCGACAAGCATCCGGTTTATGACATTGGTTTTTTCCATACTAACCCTAGTGCCTCTAGGCAGCGGAGGTTTTTGACCAACCAACGTATACAAAAGATGCTGAGGACCCAATGGAAGAATAAGTTCAGTACCTGCATTCCCCCATCCACCTTTGAGGTCATAGCCGTCCTTCCCATAATGGTTAAGCTTGAGAACCGGATTATCAGACGTATACCAAGACTCACCCTTAGCAGGATGTAAGATTGTCCACTTGTGTTCGTGGAGATGACTAGAAACGTTAGTTAGCAAGTGCTTGATACTCCATAGCCATGAAGCCCTACCCACCAATTTCTCAACAGAAACCATCAAACCTTTATCATCTTTTGTTATTTGCAACTTCAAAGGTAATTCATCGTGAAACCTATACCCTCCCGAAGGTTCAAAACTTCTGGGAACACCTTTAGATATAGCTCTTTCAACAACATCTTTCATCATCACCTCAAACTCATCTTTGTCGTCCTTGTTGAGATGTTCAATAAATTTTTTGGGCGTTCGGAGATCTTGAAGAGCAAAAAAATTGATCAGGTTTTTATAATCGCTAGGGGTTAATTTGGAGTTTGACATTACTTTTGCGATTGATGCTTCTGCTGGAGCTTCATAGTGCTGATCAAACCATGTTTCAAGCATGTCACATTCTTCACCATCTTTCGTATTTATATAAAGATTTCGCAAGTAACCAATTCCATTTAATGGAAACGGCTTCCAAATAGGAACATTCTCATGCTGAACTAGAGTCCGATATACTTGAACCTTTCGACTTGTTGACCAGTTCTTTAGATACATAACTGGTACAAAATGATTGTCTCTTTTTTTATCCAAACTCATAACCTTCTCTAATACGCTTAACGTATTAGTATTTATGGGACACGTTGTTTGTGTCACATAATCCCTTGTTGAACTGAGGCGCTACCTGCACGTAGCTTGGTATCGTTTATGCTATGGGAATTTGCTTTTTTAAGCCTAAGGGGCAAGTGGGTGATTTGCTCAATCCTTTATCTTACTTTGCGCTTCCTAGCATCGCTCAGTCGTGTTTTTTATGTTTCTATTACAGCGAATTAAGGGGCTGTAAGCAATCTTTTTATAAACCGCGCAGCACATCCCATCCCAATCCGTTCAATTAGGGTAACTCATTGAATTTAGGCAGCTCGTTGACGCTGCTAACTCTGTCGGATATCCGCGGTTACGTCGTCTGGATTATGCCTTTTTGCGGTGACCACCGATTTTAAACTCAATCGCCCATGTCCGCAGACTTTACATGTCCAACACGGTAACGTCGGTGGTTGCAATTCTCTTTGGGGTGAGGATTGGGCTTCTTGTTCAATTGACCTTACTATGCGCTGTACTCGTTTATAGCTCGCGTTGGCTAAAAAGCCATAGTGCCGTATTCGCATCAAGCCTTTTGGCAATACATGCAATAAATACCGCCGAATAAACTCGTCTCGACTTAGCTGCATGACTTTTTGCTTATCCTCATCCTTATAATCTCGATAACTGAAGCTCACCCCTTGTTCATCCACCGCAACCAGTCGATGTTCCGACATCATCCCTTTTCGTGTATACCGCGCTAAATAGCTCACTAAGTAAGGACTGTACGTCAGGCACGCTTTGCTATAAACGCACCATTCTGTCGGCGTGCTAACGTGCACGACATCCTTATTTCTAGCGTACAATGCCGCAAGCATTTTGCCTCTAAATACACGCGAGAGTGCTTTGACCGGATATAAGTAGTTGTTGTCTATCGTGCACCAGCGTCCTTGTCGTATCGACCCCGCCGGAATTAGACAGTGTAAATGGATATGCTGACTCAGCGTTTGCCCCCATGTGTGTAACACACAGGTCATGCCCAATTGACCATGACCTTTCTTGGCGGCGAACTGGGTCAATGTCGCCCAAGCGGCTTGGAATAGGCTTTGGTACACCATGCTAGGCTGATGTTGAGCCAGTGGATTCAGTTCATGAGGCAGCGTAAACACCAAGTGGAAGTAACGACACGGTAATAACCTCGCTTGTTGCTTCGTTATCCATTGCTGTGTCGCATAGCCCTGACAACGTGGACAATGTCTATCTCGACAACTGCATCCAATACGTTCAACCTCGGCACAGTCGTCGCATTGCCACTCTTGATACCCCAGTTTACCTGTGCGACACGATTGAATATGCTGACATGCTCTTATTTGTTGGTAACTTATCGTATGGTGCTGTCGGTAGGATGCTAACCCCTCATGTAAAATATCGGCAATGTGGTACTCGCTCATGACGTAAACCAATTGGCGAGTAAATCCACACCACCATGCCCGAGTTCCGGCAGCCAATGCAGATAAGCCTCGGTGGTTTTTATGTTGTTATGCCCTAATTGATGTTGTAACTGGTGCAGTGGCATACCTGATTCAAGTTGGTGAGTCGCATAGGCATGACGCAGTGCATGAGGGTGGCAACGTGTCTCCAATCCTACCGCTTTAGCGTGTTTTAGTAAGGCTTTTCTGAAACAAGACACCGACATCGCTTGGTCACGCACCCAACGTGAGTAAAAAAGCCACGTACTTGGATGATACATCCGCCAATACTGTCGTAGCAGCTGCAACACACTTTCTGGCACCACGACATAACGCGATTTATCCCCTTTACCATGCTCAATTAAAATTGTGTGACGCTCACCACTGATGTCTTTCACTTTAATCCGCACGACCTCGCCCGCTCGCAATCCACAGCCGTAACACAATACAATCAGTGTTTTTAGTCGCATATCCTGGCAACTATCGACCAAATGCCGAACGTCCTCTCGAGATAAATAACTTGGCGCTTGCTGCTTAGCTTTAGGCAGCGCAATATCAAGGTTAAGTGGGCGCTTTAGAATGTGTTTGAACAAAAACCAAATGCTGTTTATCTGTAGCTTTTGGCTGGCGCGTGACAAGCGACGTATCGCTGATGTTCTAAAAAACGCATTGAGTTCTTCATCAGTGACTTGAGCCAATGGCTTATTGATATAACGACTCAGTTTTTGCACGTGTTCACAGTAGCTTTTTGCGGTGCTCTCTGAATACCCTAAATAACCGATTTCGACTCTTACTTGCTCTATCAATGGGTCCATGTTTACCTCCGGATAAGTTGGAATACCCAAAGATAAGTGTGGTGAAAATGGTGAGGTTGGCGATCTCCGCGTAGCGGCTTAGTTCAACAGCGTATTAGCGAGATTCTCGGTTAAGGAAGTTGTCCACACCCTTCTTTTATCCCACTATTAAATTTTTTCTTTAACAATAGCAATAAGTTACCAACAGTTTTTTCCTCAGGCAATCAAAAAAGTGTTCAGCAAAAACGAGACTTTACTTATTCGAGCCTTACCCGGCTCGCTATGTAATTTATTTTTTCTATGAATTTCACAGAGATATATTCTTTTACCACATAACCGAGCCATATTTATCCATTACATAGCGTGCCATTTCTTTTAAATTTTATAGTTTACCATTTATGGAAACAAATCAATGGCTCAGATCTTGGATTGCGTGCAGTCTTCACATTGTAGGGCTTGATACTATAGACTCGCGACGCAATCACTCGTAGATTAGCATGGTTAAATTTTTACAGTCGCAAGGTTAAATGTTTATTCAACGAATTCTTAGTCGCTTTTTTTTGGTTGCATCTCTATATGTTCTGGCGGTCTTGGTTGGTGTTCGGTTTTTCCTCGATGAATTGATTTTTGTCACTACACCAAACGTTGTAACCAATGAAAGTTCAAGCTTCAACGTTAAGGCTGGAGCAACTGAAGCAATCGTTCGAATTTACCACGCAAAAAATGATGACCGTTGCATCGTATTTTTCTCGGGACGTAATGGCGGGATCCCGAGATATGAGAAAGAAATATTCGAGCATTTACTTGCAGCAGGTATCAGTGTTTATGCTATCTCCTTCCCTGGTTATGACGGTGCAGTGGGACGAAGTACATTCTCTAGCGTTACCGAACTGGGTAATCACGCATTGGTGCAGATAAACAAAATTGGTGCATGTAGCATAGATAAATCAGTATTTGTAGGTCGTTCGCTTGGTGGGGCATTAGCGGTTGAGTTAGCGGTCAAAAACCCACCTGCAGGTATTTTAGTTGATTCAATCGCACCTTCGCTTGCGGTCGCTATTCGTGCAAAGTTAAAGCAAAATTGGTTCACTTTACCTGCTGCCTATTTACCACTAGACGTTTTCATGGCGTTTAATCCAAACGTTGAGACGGCTCTGTCTAAGCTAAATTCGAAAATCGTTATCCTTCAGGGTTCACAAGATCAAGTGGCATCATATGATGAAGTTGCGGGTGCCGTTAGTTCGTTTCCAAATGTTAAGATTATCGAAGTCAAAGGTGCTAACCATTCAAATGCCCACATTGTGGGCCAAAACCTATATTTAAAGGAGTTAGACCATCTTTTCGAAAATATAGTACCGCCAATGCCTGAAATCTAACAAGAGACTATGGCGTCAATAGTTAAATTTAGACTTTTGGCGCTTCCCAAATTACCCCGTCTCTTAGCATCGAATTTAAGATAACAATCATCTTCCTAACACAGGCAATGAGTGCTACTTTCTTCGGTTTTCCGGCGGCCACTAGTTTTTGATATTGGCCTTTAAAAACCGGGTTAGATTGTATTGCCGACATCATGGCCATGTATAAAACGGTCCTCACTTGATGACGCCCACCTTGTATTTTTCGCATCCCTTTAAAGCGACCACTTTCTCGGTTTATTGGTGCAACCCCCACTAATGCGGATGCTTGTTTATTGGTCATATAACCGAGTCTCAGGTAGGTTACTAATGATGGATGCAGCAGCTATTTTACCGATCCCTTTCATACTTTGAAGTAGATGATTTTTTGCTTGATATTCAGGGCATGACTCGATTAATTTGACGATTTTACTTTCTATTTTAGCTATCTGATTTTTAAATGCAGTCAGGATAGGTTTAATCGTTGTAGCGAGTTCTTTTGGCAAGATTTGGAGTCGATTTTTCTCCATAGTTTGCATAACGAGCAATTGATTTCTACGCGCGACTAAATCACTCATAAGCTGCATATTCTCAGGCTTGAGCTGAGAGAGTGCAGGTTTAATAGCCTCGCCATAATGGGCTATCAGCTTAGCATCGAGTTTATCGGTTTTTGCACGTTGACCAATCGCCCCGGCAAAGCGTTTTACGTGGACAGGATTGGCAATTACAAAAGGTAAACCAGCTTTAGCGCATGCCATAATGAATGACATTTCAAGGCGACCTGTTGCTTCAATAATAATGCGCTCAGGCTGGTGCTTTTTAATCTTGCTAATAGCTTCTTTAATCCCTTTGTCATCGTTAGAAACGGTGAAGTAGATATCCAGCGGACGGATGTAAATATCAAGTTTAAATTTACCGGTATCAACGCCAATGTTAATGCTTTGATTTGGTTTCGTGTTCATATAAGCTAACTCTTGCTTGCATAATGCGGAATCGAGGCCCAGTAGACTATTCGAGTGTGATGCTTGGAGTCTTTTACAGCGTTCTTTCTTGTTATCGGTCTCTCAATGGAGGAGCCATCACTCAATCGAACTACTGTAAAAGAAGGCTTTAGTTGCAGCTAAAGCTTGGGCCTCACCTTACCCTAAATCGGTATAAAAAGAGTAATTAAGATGGGTGTATTATCCATACAAGGTACTCAGGCGAACCTTCACCTACGTTTTAACTGGCTTGGTCCAGCATTATCCATAACCACGTATGGCACATTCGAAACTGTCAGATTTGATTTAACCGCTGTTTTCTAATCTGACAGTTAGGGTCAAGACGGATTAAACTAAATTCGCTTAAGCGTCATCGGTTTTTTTAATCATAGGTGTAACGACCAGTGCTCGAATACCCGGTTGCTAAACCAACAGGTGACCAACCAAACTCTTTGTTATTTTTCGCCCAATTGCTGCTCCACAGATAATGGAATGCAGAAGCTAGTTCCATTAAATGTAAATCCGAGTTCTGCTTGATCTTGAGCGTCCCTAAACGAGTTGAAGGTAGGTCGCCTACCACACCAAGTTGATTGCGCTTCGCTTTATCAAAGGCGCCTTGCTTGTTGTTCCAACGATTTGCTAGGCTAAATCCTGTACATAGGTCGAGTTGTTGCCATTGCTTTTCTTTAATCTCGACGGCTTCTAACTTTTTGCTATTGAGTCTCTACTGGTTTTGCAATCACCGCTTGTACATTTGTTGGAATGTTCATGTCTGTCGTTGACTTGCCTATCGCTTCCGACATTACTCGACGTAGCCAGAGCCAAGCTTCGTTGTACTGTTCTGGATTTGAACGCAATAAAAACGTTCCTGAACTCATCCACGCTGCAGGGTAAAAGAAACTGAGCCAAGAATAATCTGGATAATGTCCAACTTGTCCATGGCCTCTGCATGCTTGGCTCCCTGGTGCGTTAGGTGCTGCTGCACAATCCGTGTCACTCGCAAACACCCACAACGATCCCGTCCACGTACTTTGCTGCCAAATCTCCGGCGTCGAGTTTTTTGGACAATAGACATTGTTCAACGTGCCCGCGCCATTCAAGTCTTTGCTAGCAATACCGCTAAAATCTTGGTGTGCCCATGTATCAGCTAGCACATGCATGCGGATCCCTAAAAATATGTGGGCCAAACGCTCAATGTTCGCGGTTGTTAAACGACGAGGATTGCCGTTTTTATCGACGCCAAACTCTGTATTCAACGCCTTTTGCAAACCTTGCTGAGCTTCCTGTCCATTGGTGATTTTCGACAGTGCTATCAGTGATTTAAAGCGTTCTATCGTATCCAAAATCATGTCATGTGCGAATTTGCTGTAAGGCCGACACAGTAACGTTCCTTTGATACCGGAACGAGTCTCTCGTGCTTTGAAGCGTTTACGAAAATCCGCTTGCCATGCATATACATCGCGACCTTGCGCACTGTACTGTAAGTTGCCGGGTGGAAAGTGAAAGGCATTCCACAAGTCATCTTGATAATCAATTGCCATTTTGGCACCTATTGTCTGACAAGAGAGTTGTGGGACATCTATTGAGAGTAAATTATTACCTGATTGATCGACTATCGACCAATACGACCAGAAATCTGAATTGTAAAAATCAACGTACTCTGCCGCATTACCTATCAACTGTGCTTGCTCTGCACTAAACCCCGCGCTTTTTGCTGCACTCGCAGTACCGTAGAAATGAAAGTCAGTATCCATTAAAAATCTCCATTGGTTAAATAACGGCTGCCAACATCTGGGCAGTTCATCCAATGTAGAAATATTAAAAAAGCGAAACTCAGGGATTCTGATTAAAAATTGACGTTATCTTCGTTACAACAAGCCGTTAAATTGCATCTTTGGTAAAGTACATAGCAAATGCACGAAGCCACTCCCTTTTGCGTTAGATACACCGAGCCGTTTTACTGACCACTCATCGAACAAATCAGGGGTCAGTTGAAGCTCTTTTGGCCAAAGTGAGTTTTGCATTTGGTCATTGAATTTCAGCGTCCTAACTCGCCAGCCCAGTGAATATTGCTCTTTGTTCACTTGTCCTTCGCGTAATTTGGTTGGCGTTTTGAGCGCCAAGCGTGCTTTTTCAGACAGATAACCCATGCCATACGTCGCTTGTGCCATTTTGACTAATTCCGAGGATGTACTGATGAAACCGCCACCACCAAACAAAAAGCTTCTGCCTCGTTTTGATCGTTGATTGTATGACTAGGCAGACACGTTGAAAATCCGCCTAGTTCCTTGTGGGATTTTGCTAAAGATCCGTCACTGACTTATTTGCAAGGTCTGCAATGACTTGAGAAGTCGCCAGAGGATTATCGGTAAGTACGACATCAGGTTTGATTTGTTCATGAGCGCTGCCACCCACGGGCCTTTCAAGATAGAATCGCGGGCTGACCGCAAGTAATCCTGAATTTGGCAATGTAAAAAACTGAATACCACCAGTTTGCCAAGCATATCCACCGGAAGGTTCTCCCACAATTTGGGCAAAGCCAAAGTCCTGCATTGTGTTGGTAAACAAAATGGCCGAAGAGTATGTAAGCGCACCAACTACAACAGATACTTTACCTTTAAATTTAAGCGGCTCATCAGCAACAACCGGTTCGTATTTATCGTAATTTTTGCTCAAGACATCACCTACTACTTCTCCTTCGTCTTGATACTTGGCTAAAATCTTTTTGGTATAACGACGTGTATGGCGATATGGTTTGTCAGCAAGGTAACGTAGTAGCCCTGTTTTCCATGTGTCGTCATCTCCTCCTGGATTTTGACGCACATCGATAATCAAATGCTCAATCTGTTTCTCTTTCAACGTTTGGAACACATTTTTGGTAAAGTCATAAAACGCTTTTTTGTCTTCCCACCAGAACTCGTTAATTGTCAGAAGCGCTTGCTTATTGTCGAGCAACGTAAATTGAAACGTATCTTCAAAACTTTTTGTACGCATTGCGCTGGGTAATTGAGCTGAACCCTCTAACGCCAATTTTACTTGCTGCTTGTTATGTTCCAGCTCAACATTAAATTGCGACGTCGGGTTGACAAATAACCAGTAAAAAAGTGCAAATTTATTACTCAATAGCGCTTCTTTGTGCCTTACGGTATCGCCGTAGGTACGTTCAATCAACGTTTGATAAATGCTTGAAACTGGCGAGCCATTTATGGATTTAAGCTCCGCATTTTGGTACTCACTGAATTCACCTCCAAGCTTTGAACGAACGTAGACTTTGCTGTCTTTAACCGTTACTTCAAATGGCAACAGGGCTTGGTGTTCATCAATAATACTCTTTGCTAGTTTCTTTTGACTGCGGACCATAATACTCATGTGACCATCGTGAAATTGTCCGTTATAGACCGCGAGTTTATTGATGAACGCTTTAGTCGTAAGTGGCGCCGTTAGGCTATCTCTGAGCGATTCAATTGACGCTTTAAGTTGAGTAGGATCGGTAACGCGGATACCTAAGTCAGGATGCGTGTTATCCATAAATGTTTGCCAAGCGTTGATGTCTTGCTGCATTTGCTCAACGGTGAGTATTTTTTCTAGCGCCCCGACCGCTGAAGTCTGGTTTGCTAATGAAGCAAAAGAAAGCAACGAAAAGCCAACCACTAGCCCTACTTTGATGTGTTGAAGATAAGCGCGCATTCGAATTCCTTTTTTAATTCTAATTATTATTTGGCTGTCACAAGCCGTTGTTATTGTTATGACGAAGGTATTCAACAAATGGTTTAAAGGAAAAAACTTTTAACTTTCTTCAATAATCCCGAAAATACCCAAGCGCTTTAAAGTAGCCTCTATATCAGCAAAGCGGTGTTTTTCACAGCTGCCAAATCCAGGCATTTGCCGCAATTTGAAACGAGACATCTTCGGTGTCAGTAAACCACTTAAAAAGCGGGTTCGAAGTCGTGGCGACGCCTTTTCCCCTGCTTGCGCGAGATGTTTATTCATTCTAAAAATCGTTTCCCTGAGCGCTTCGTCGCTAGGCCACTGAGCTTGTTCGTACTGCTCAAATATCGCCACTTTCCCCTGACACACACTGCAATGACCACAGTGATTTGGGCCTTGCGCATCAGAAAAATAGTCACATAAATTTCGTGACAAACAACGTGCCGATTGGAAAAAGCGCAGCATCGTGTGTATACGCTTAATTTCTGCTTTTTCTTTTTCTTGAAAGTAGTTTGTCAGTTCGCCTTGCAACGCTTGTTCTGCCAACGCTTGCTTATCAACCCGATAGACCTGCGTAAGTACTTTGCTTTCAAATTCGATAAGCCCTTTTTGTTGCAAATACTCCATAATCGTCAACAGCTTGGCGTTATCAATTTGTCCTTGATTAAAGAGCCCTTCAACATCAATGGTCGCCCAGCTCCGCTTCATCTCTGAAAATCGAAAAATAGTCTGAAGCGTCATTTGACGACTCTCGTCAAAGTGCGAGAAAAGCTGTTTTTCGGTGACTAAAAGCTTGAAACGCATTTGTGCATAAAACGCGTACTGAGCGGCTAACACACCTCGCAATTCGAGTTGTACCAACAAGGTTTTCAGTACCAGTTGCTTTATATCCGTTTCGGTTGAAACTCTTGAATCTACTACGTGCCATTGATTGTCGTTATCCACCTCGTTGGTAATGAGTGAAAGTAGATTTTCTATGGATTGCGCTTCTGGCGTATCGCCGTATATAAAGTTTTCAAGTGTATTCAGGCCGTCAAGAGACCCAAGTACAACACAAAAAGATTGTTCGCCATCTCGCCCTGCACGACCAATTTCTTGCGCATAGTTTTCTAGTGATTTAGGCAACTCATAATGAACAACAAAACGAATATTGGACTTATCTACCCCCATACCAAAGGCAATTGTCGCGACGACGACATCAATTTCGTCAGCCATAAACGCAGCTTGTACCGCCTGTCGAGTCGTGTCATCCATGCCTGCATGATAGGCTTTGGCTTTTAGTCCCGCCGCTTGCAGTTGCTTTGCAACGTCTTCTGCTTGCTGTTGCAAGCTGACATAGACTATCGAAGCGCCGGTTTTTTTGCTTAACGCTTTGACCAAATAGGGCATTTTCTCATCGGGCGATTTTGGCACAACACTCAAATGTAGGTTGGGTCGATAAAACCCTGTTTGAATGATGTTGTTTGGAGAAATAGCAAAACGCTGTGCCATATCCATTTGCACCTTTTTGGTCGCCGTCGCGGTTAGGAGCAACACTTGAGGGATTTGCAACTGTTGTTGGTAAAACGGCAATTTGATGTAGTCTGGTCTGAAATTATGGCCCCATTCAGAAATACAATGCGCTTCGTCGACCACTAACATTGAAATCGGAATATTGGCTATCCATTGTCTAAATCGCTCATTCTTCAACCGTTCAACCGACACCATCAATATTTTAAGTTCGCCCGATTGGATTTGCGCCATGATGTGTTGCTGCTCAGCTTTGCTTTGTGAGCTTTCAATGCTGGCTGCAGCTATCCCTTTAGATCGCAAAAACGCGACTTGATCTTGCATCAACGCGAGTAATGGAGAGACAACTAATGTTAGTTTGGGCAACAGCAAAGCGGGCAATTGATAGCACAACGATTTGCCTGAACCTGTAGGAAAAATGGCAATTGCACTTTGACCATTTAACAAATGCGTCATAGTTTCTCTTTGCCCACTTCTAAAACTGGAAAATCCAAAATGTTGGCGTAAGCTTGTATCCAGTCGGGCATCGATGTGTTCATCAAAACGTTCCATCGATTTGTCTCACTAAATTCTATTCACTGACGCAAAAGTATCACAATTTCTCGCTAGAGTGAGAAAAACCAGAGTAGGATCGAAATACCATGGCGCCAAGGTTACTGATTTTCAACTTCGATGGGACGGGGAATGAGCCGCGAGACACCGAACAATTTGCTTCGGAACATTTTAAAGAAGACTCCGCTATTTCCAACATCCTCAAACTTCACCTTCTTTTCGGTGGAAAACTCCACCCTCAAGCTCCCAGTTATTTTACCGACCAACTCAGTTTCTATTATGCCGGAATCGGCTCTCAAGGCAGTGCCGTTAAGCGTGTTCTCAATCAGATCCTTGCCCCTCGCAATATTGAAGTTGCTGCGATATTAAATGAGGCACTTAGAGACTTTAAACAACATCACCAACCGAGTGATGTGATTGTTTTGACTGGCTTTAGCCGTGGTGCTGCTCTAGCTCGACGTTTTGCAACGTGTTTAGAACAATTTATAGAAGACCACGTTTACTTGTGCGTGTTTGATACTGTTGCTTCGTTAGGTTTATCAAAAATTGCCAAAGCGACCTGTGGTGCGGAACATGTAATTTTTAGTAGTTGTGACGTAGCACATAACGTTGAGCAAGCTTTGCACTGTGTTTCTCTTGACGATAAGCGCCGGGCATTTGAACCTACGCTGTTCAATGCCGCAGACAACGTAAAAGAAATATGGTTTGCGGGCGCTCATTCTGACGTCGGCGGCGGTTTTTACCGTGATGGTCTTTCCGATGTATGCTTGCGCTACGCTATCGAATGGTTAATTGATCTACCAATCGGCATTCGGCTGCTGACGTCTAAACAGATAGACTATTCTGCGTTGTTGCCACTTGATGGTGGATTACTCATCGATGAAGACGACTTAGCCATTCACCCTAATCCACTTGCGATTAGCCACCAGCAAGACTACCTCTGGTTTGCGACCAATCTTCGACCCATTGACCGTCAATGTGTTGTGATGGAAAACGATACGGTGAGTGAACACTTACCACTCATCCACCACTCCGTTGCAAGTAGGATATTTAACCTTGCTTCGTATCGCCCCGAGTCACTTAAGGGGTTAAACTATCGATTAGAATACCCCAATGGTGAAACGCTAACATTCCGGGGGTTGTCCGCTCACATTGAACTTACCCAACAGAATTTAACCGTGCTTCAACCCGGACAAACTGCAATGTGTGCCGTTTATGCCTGCGAGTCTCTTTAATTCAACAGGCATTTTACTGCAAAAAGGGGCAACGTATCGTTTTTCACCGGTGCAAGACAGCTATTGGTTTGATAATGGTACGCGTGTTAATGCATGTGGCTGGCAACGAGAGCATATTACGATTGCACAAAAATCGATGCCAATTAGCATGATGGAACCGTTCCGACGATTGCCAAATGCAAATTGGTTTTCGCTCATCGGGTCCATTAACAAAAACGACGCCCATGCTTTTGCGATTAACGAAGGCGCCGATGTGAAGATTTTGGAAAGCGGAGAATTTACGCCATTTGCCAACGATATCCAACGTTACTATGGCGCAAATGCGGGTAAGATCCGAGTCAACGTGACACGACTAGGGTAGCCCTGCGGTTACTCAAGTTTTAACATGAAAAGCCACAAAGTAGATGTTCTATTTTTTGTGGCTTTTTTGTGCTCAGGCAGCTAGTAGGCGATAAAAAACAACCCCTTAGCCAATTTATGAGTGGGACTTTCAAATCGATGAGGCACTGAGGCGTTAAACGTAGTGAGCGTTTGCGGGGCAATCAGAATACTTTTATCCGCGATGTGAACCGTTAACGATCCTTCTTCCAACCAAACGTGTTTAACTGAACCCACATAGTTCGCCGAAAACATCGTTTTTCCAGGTTCTTTGAAATAAAACCGGTACACCTCAGTTGCGAAATGGCGCTGCTCATTTGCCAGTAAATGGCAAACAAACACACTGTCTTTTTTACTGACGATATTACTCTCATCTGCTGAATTTGTACGTACGTTGAACGCTTGCTCAGGTGGCTGAACAAAATCGCCCAATGCAATATCCATCGCATGAGCTAGTTTGGCAAGAACGGCTAATGTAGGACTCGTTTTACTCGACTCAATTTGTGCAATCATCGATTTACTTACACCTGACCGCTCTGCAAGTGATTGTAAACTTTCTCCTTTTGCACTACGAAAGCTGCGAATAAAGCTACCTAAATATTCGAAGTTCAAGTCGTTATTACTCATTATTAGCTAATCCTTGATTGTTTATTCTTTTCATCCGCTATAATGGATTATTTCCCAGATATTGTAGACAGTTTCAACGTTGAATGCGACTCTTTATTTCATGTACTAGGGCTGTTGGACTGACATTTTCTTATCAGTTCGCCAATTGTTAACCAAACTACATGCCACATGGTGTGGCCTAATCTTGGTAAACATGCCCTCAGTGTGACAACCAAAAATCATGAAAAAGGAATCAATGACATGAATACATTGTCTAAGCATATAGCAATTACTGGCGGAAATTCGGGTATTGGGTACGCCATCGCTAAGTTGTATCTCCAACAAGGACACCGCGTGTCCGTACTTAGCCGTCGTTTTGATGAACCTAATACATTGCAAAATGACTATCCTGACCAGTATCTATGTGTTGAAGGAGATGTGTCGAAGGTGGCTGACATTGAGCGTTTCTATAGTCACTGCGCATCAAAACAAGGAAAACTAGATTTTGTCGTTGCTAATGCAGGTATCGCAGTTCCGGAAGCCATATTAGACGTGACGGAAGAAAGCTTTCAAACGACTTTTGATATCAATGTCAAAGGTGTGTTTTTCACTGTCCAAAAAGCCCTTCCTCACTTAAACCGAAATGCTTCCGTCGTTCTAATTTCTTCGATCCAAGCCATTCGAGGTGCTGGCGTTTGGGCAGCTTACGGTGCGACAAAAGCCGCCGTGCGTTCACTGACTCGTTCTTTTGCGGCTGATTTAGGTAAACAAAGTATCCGAGTGAACTGCGTATCGCCTGGCGTGACGGAAACGCCTATTTTGAACAAATTTGGATTTGATGATTCAACATTAACGGACATTTTGGGTCAGGTTAAAGCCGCGACGCCACTCGAACGCATTGGTACACCAGAAGAAATTGCAAAAACAGTCGCGTTCATCAATTCTGATGATGCCGCGTTTATTACTGGCGCGGACATTCATGTAGATGGTGGACTCGCTCAAATATAAGCTTTGAGCCTCACCAAAAGGACATCAGACGTTAGAGTCTAAACACGTCTCAAAAGATGCACTCGTTTCCATGTGCATCTTTTAAGCAGTTTATGTTTCATTTCAAAACCCATTGAATTCGCTTGCAAGTGGGGTCGTTAGTTTTTAGTCAAATGTTGCTTACGAATGTCAGTAAATGCCCACCAAGGTTTTGCCTCCTCACCAGACATAAAACGCGTTATAGACATGAATACATCGATTACGCACGGATCATGACGAATATTGGTTATTTCACAAAGTCGTTCATACATTTCAAACGGGCATTGGCCAATGAGTTGACTCGGTTTATCAATACCAAGAAGCAATAAATCCTCAGCACTTGCTTTTCCAATGTTGGGCAGATCCGTTAACTTGACCACTTTCTCTCTTATCACTTTACTTGGGTTCATCAATAAACACTCATTAAACCAAATATTTTGCTCTTACCCCATCGATGAGTCTATTACGAGAACTTCTTTCTCGCTCATGTGGCGCAAATTGCGCACTCACCGAATCCAAGAGGTCAACTGCCTGTTTGAGTTTTTGCTTATCTAAGTCACTTGTCACAGGGCCGAGTGTTAATGCATTGATGATTAGAATCGCTAACTCTTTCGCGGCAATGTCTTCTGGCAATCCCGACTGAGTACAAAGTCCATAAGTGCCGTTTAGAAAGTGCTGCCATTCCTGCTCAATATGTGAATCGAGCAATTCATTTACGTTCGGATGCGTACTTTCAAATCCCAATTTGTTCAAATTCTCTAATGTGTGTCGGTATCGGACTGCAAAACCTCGATAGACCGATTTTTTATCACTCGCGGCATGCACGTGTTGAAGCCACTCAACGTACCCTTTTGCAAAATATTCAATTGTACCGTGTTCTTGATGCTCACCAAAAAAAGAATGACAATCTAGATTAAGATTCAACTTGTAAGAACACTTTGGGACGAGTCCGAACGCCTGATAGTTTCTAAGTTCTTCATCAGAAACTTGAGCCGCGCTGAGTAACTGGGTTTTACTTAAAAAATGTGTACAGAGATATTCCATTAATTCCATGTAGGCCGTATTCCTTGGATAATTTAACCAGTTAGATACGAGTTTAAGATCCAAATGGATTTACAACCTAGTGAATCTAAAAATCGTGTTTAATTTTATAATGTTAAACCTTACATGATTTCTGCTGGGGCGCAAAGCGCTTACTAAAATAGCGAATGGTTTGAACCTTATTAAAGGAAAAGAACAGATTGTTATAGTGTCTAATTTCACTATGTTGGCGACGTGAATGGCACTTGTGTGATGCTAATGATCTCGAAAAGGTTGGCTGTAGGCCTGAATTAAGTCATTAATCATACCTTTATTGCGGGCAATCGCTTCGTTTAAATTCAAGATATCTTCAGCAGTAAAAACATCATTGCGGAGGAGGTAGTGAACATTATTGTCATGCACAGGATAAGGTAACATGACGCCATCTTCAATTTGGTATTTCTTGAGCAACGCCCCACCTGAAATTTCATCTTCAATAAAGTAATCCACTCTTCCCATTGCAAGCAATCGAGACTCGTCTTGTGGCATTCGCGACTTCAACAATTTGCTTTTGATTTTCTGAGATCGCTTTTAGATGTTCAAATTCTTCACCATAGTATGAGCCGGTACTCACTGCAATACTTTCACCTCTGTCAAAAACTTGTGCGAGCGTTGTCGGTAAATTGTCCTTAATTTTTCCAAACAACCGCATCCTCTCTTGACGATACGGGGCTGAAAAATGACCTAGTTTCGCTCTTTCTTTGGTGAAACTTGCCATCAACACGAAATCTATATTCCCTTTTTGCAACTCCGTGAAACTGCGTGACGAAGATGGTAAGCGAACAAAATTAATACAAATGCCTATGTCCGAAAAGACCTGCTTTGCAATTTCAATTTCAAGTCCGGTGGTATGCGGTCCTTTGAAAATGACAAGCGGTGGCCAGTCAGAAGCTAAGCCGAGTTTGACCGTTCTAATGCACGGATTCTTCGCATAGATTGGGGCAATAAAAAAAAGACATAAGATACTAATTAGCAGAGAAAATTTGCGCTTTATCAATCACAACTCCTCTAATGGGTTGGAGCTCTCAACCGTTGTCGAAATGTATTTTGCTTCCAACGTTTTGAAGTAAGGCCGTTGTCTCTCAATTGCTTCATTGATGGCATCGACCTGTTCTTTTGAGAATGAACGCCGTCCAAGCATAAAATGAATCGCGTTATCATTGACGATGTAACTGTGAAGCTTTATTTGGTTGTAGCCCTTTTGCTTGGCAAAATATAGACCAGATATTTCATCTTCTATCAGGTAATTTACTCGCCCAAGAACGACCATTTGCATTCTTCTATCCAAACTCGCGACTTCGAACAGACGTTTCCGATACCAATCAATTCTTAATATTTCGGCCAGTTCTTCACCATAATAGGCACCAGGATTAGCGGTGAAAATATTGTCCCCTGCGAATAACTCACTTAAGTTCTTGGCAGACTCATCAGGGTTGACAGAAAACAGCCTCATCCGCTCTCGTCGGTATGGTATTGAGAAATAGGCAATTTCTGCCCGTTCAGTATTAAAACTAGCCGAAGGTAGTACATCGACCAGCCCTTTTTCCAATTCATTTAAACCTCGAGCTGACGAAGGAAGTTTAATAAATTCGTAGCAAAGTCCAGCACTTCTCAGAATCGCTTCTGTCACTTCAATATCTAAACCATAAGGTATGTCATTAAGGTACATAACATAAGGAGGCCAATTAGTGCCAATACCCACTTTATAGATACGACCACAATCAGCTTGAGCACTCATACTGACAAAAAACAAAATAAAATAAATTAGATACCGCACGCTGATCCTAAATTGTCAGTAACTTCACGCTAAAGTATGGTTGAGAAAACCAAAATTTAAAGCAACGCCTCTAGCAATATAACAATCTTGGCCCTTCGTCAATAATTGGAAAGCAAACTGTGAACTATTTGTATACTTGAGAATCTGTTTTGCGCATTTGAATGCAAGAAAGCACCACGTAGTAGGACGTGGTGCTTTTGATTATGAAGGGAAATTAATTATTTTGCCCAAACAGATGCAACACCAGGTTCTTCACCTTTTGTCCACCATTGTGCAGTATACACTTCGCCATTGTGTGTGACTTTATCGCCAGCAACATAGACAAGGTCAGCTCGCCAATCGCGTACTTGACCATCTGATGGGATCACTTCTTCCCATGGACCACCTTGGTCTGGACGATCGCCTTGAGTCCACCATTTAGCCTTATACTCAACACCATTGTATTTAACCACATCACCTGTGTTGTAAACCGCGGTTGCGCTCCATGTTGTATCGCCACCTGACACAACGTTTTTCACTGTTACGTCAAAGCTGCGCGTGGTGGTTGCTTTACCGTCAGATACTGCCACTGAAACGGTGTACGTGGTATCAGCTGAAACATCCGAAGCGGTGAGAGAAATAGAAGCACCAGAACCTGTAACTGTCAGGCCTGATGGTACATTCCATGTGTACGTTAGCGCATCATTATCTGCATCTGACGCCACTACGTTCACTGTAACGGACTTACCTTCGTCAACAGACACGTTGGCAATTGCATCAACGACTGGCGCATTGTTTTGCTGTGTCCCATCTCCTTTTACCATAACGGTAACTTGCTTAGATACAGATGCTTTTCCATCTGACACAGTGACTGTAAGCGTGTAATTAGAGTCAACAGAGACAGAAGGAGCAGTAACGCTGACCGTTGCAGTATTGCCACCAGAAAGCACAAGCGCACTATCCGCAGACCATGAATAAGTAAGCGGATCATTGTCTTTATCCGTTGCGCTAGCCTGAACATTCACACTACCAGCAGAATCAACGGATACACTAGCAGGAACTGTAACCACAGGTTTGTTGTTTGAGTTTACTGGACCACCTAAACCTTCATGCATTGCGTTTAAGATATCGCCGTTATCCGCATCGATTTCCCACGCAAATAGGCCACCTAAACCCAGACTGCGCGCATATTGACCTTTCGCCTTCGCTGAGCGAGGACTATCGTAGGAAATAAGCTTGCCTGTAGAACGGTTCCAGACATACGCGCCTTCTGCCATTTCATCATAGCCAACTTCAAAACCATTAATGCCAGTGCCGGATGCACCAATCATATATGACTTGATACCTTTATAATCAATAACACCTGCTTCCCAAACACCTTGTGCAGTTGTACCGGTGAGTTTGCCATTACCCGGTGCAGTCATCGGGTTGTCCGGATCCGTCGCGTTAGCAGGGTAAACGCCTTCCCAACCACGACCGTACATTGCCGTACCAAGAACAATCTTCTTCGGATCAACACCCTGTTTCAGCATCAATTGCATTGCATTGTCGGCAGTGTAAGCCGGCCCCTTACGTGGTTCACCTTTGTCATCTAGGCCTGTGCCATTACACTCACCAACTGACATATGCGAACCGCAATAAATTGCTGTTTGGTGACCCGTTACATTGTTCCAACCACCATAAAAGTCATAGGTCATCGCAAAAATGTGGTCCATATGTTGCGACGCTTGTAAATAGTCGACGTCTTCAATCTTGTCGTAACCCACACCAATTGCTGAGGTAAGCTGATATTTTTTGCCTACTTCACCTTCCAATTCATTTAACATTGCACGCAATTCTTGCATCAAGGCGACATAAGCTGGGCCATCGTTAACCGGATCACCGAGGTTACCATTAGGACCACCACCACCAGGGAATTCCCAGTCAATGTCGACACCGTCATAGAACTTCCACGTTTTTAGGAATTGTTTTACAGAAGCAACAAAGACATCGCGGTTTTTCTTTTCTGTAAAACCGTGGAATGGATCAGACAATGTCCAGCCACCTACCGACGGTAGAATTTTAAGGTCTGGATAGCGTTGTTTAAGTGCCATTAACTGTGAGTAAGTACCACGGATTGGATCGTTTGCATCCACGCCTGGCATTGATTTTTGAATTGCCGCCCACGGGTCATGAATCGCAACTTCATAATCTGCAGAGTCCGCACAGGCCTTTTGCAGTGCACGCCAGCTATTGCCGTTTTCAATTTCTTTCAATGATTCATTTGGACCACAAATAGGAATAAATCCGTACAAAATGTGTGTGAGGTTTTGCGCAGGGACTTTAGTCACATCAAAATTGCGACCATAGATGCCCCACTCAACAAAATATGCGCCTACAACCGTATCTGCAGACGTACCATAGTTTCCATTGTTCGGATCGACGTTCATTGGAAGTGGCGCGAGGTGTCCACCATCCGTATCCGCAATGACGATATCTTTGGCAGCACTGCGCGCACATCCTGTGTCATCGCAGAGCTCCAAAAACAGTTGATGACGGCCTGACTTTTGATAAGGGAAAGTAATCGTTCCACTTTTTGTGCCAGCCGCTAAGCTACCTTCATTTACTAGTGTGTCATCAAAATAGACTTTGTAAGCGTTACCGCCTGTACCACTCCAAGCATTCCACTTAATTGAAATATCGACAGTATCTTTTGCTTTCACCAGCTGTTTGTATGAACCTTGTCCATCCAAATTGACCTCAACAAACGAATACAATTGAGGTTGCCAATCGATACTTGGCGCAGCTGGTGCTGCGGAAGCGGTTGTGCTCATCAGTGCGAGACCGACTGCACAGCTTAACATTTTTAATTTCATGGTTTAGACCTTCTACATGTTGTAACCAAACCCTATGGGTGGTTGTTTTTTAATAATATTTATATTGCTTTCCAAACTTGGGCTTTGTCAGGTTGTTCACCCTGTGTCCACCATTTGGCTTCATATCGCTTACCGTTGTACATTACCTGGTCGCCGCCCCAATACACTTTGGTTGCAGACCAGATTGGTAAAGATTGGTCCGTATTGGTAATGGTCACCGCAATGTCTTTTGAGGTTTCCAATTCACCATCCGACACCGTCACTCGAATCGTACTTTGTGTATCTTTATCCACGCTGGCGGCATTGACTGTGACCGTTGCGCCGACGCCCGTTACGGATAACGGTGCTGAGGTTTCATAGCGATAGGTTAATTCCGATTGCTCATCATCAAAGGCATGAACATGCAAAGACACGGAGCCATTTTCATCTACCAAAATAGGGTCTGGTTGATGCACGACTGGGGGCGTATTTGGCGTAGGGACCTGAATTGTAAGATTATAGGTATGCTCTGCATCCGTGACGTAAACTTCATTACTCAGTAATTGGGCTGGGTCAAACTCAATGTCTCCATTTGCGTTTTTAATTCCCACCTTAACCCATTGGCTAAAATTGAGATTTAGCATTTCGGCGAGTGTCGTCGCCCAACGTTGCACGTTGTCGTTGTTGATATTCAGGGATTGACTAACTATTTCTTGTCCTGAACCATCAAATACACGAGCTCCATACTTTATCGTCTATTTTTGGCTGTTGAGAAGCAGTCACAAAATAACCCGCTTTATGCCACGTCGGTGCTGTAGCATCTTGTACTATATGAACATCACTACAGTTGTAGAATCCTTCACCAACAACATCAATCCGCTGCCAACGCGTGTACAAAATCGCATCCCCTTGACGGTCTTTCGGAATGTCTATTGTCATGTTGTAGTAACGTTTTCCGCTTGGATCTTTAACGAACTCAAGATTGCCGAACTCAGAAATGAGATCGAGATCTTGCCAACGGAGTTCGTCTGTAGCTGGATTAAACGAAGGCTTAGTGAGGTAAATCTTCCAGAAACTTGGATTGTGAGGTGTGGTTGCATTCCATTTAATCGTCACTTGCCCTTTTTCATTAGGTGTTACGACCGTTTTTTGCCACTCTGTAGAGGGTAAGTTGATCCCTCTTTTTTGCTTATCTCCCGCACTACACAACTGCCCACCTGGTATGTTCGCTTCTACCGCTGCTTGATTGCGATAGTCTGCAGTATTCACTGAAAACTCGTGTTCCTGAGTAAATTGAACGTAACCGGACTCCAGAAATGCTGCGCGACACGCTAAGTTAGGTATATTCGAACCATCTTCTGGCCACCAATAACCACCTTGAGCCTCGCAAATCGATTGTCTAGCTTTTGGAAAATCGAGATAGCCATGTGCCGCAACATTCACACTTGCAACCGTCGCACACAAACCTAACATCGAGAAAGAAACCTTTACATGTTGTTTCATAGCAATCTCCTAAAAGGGAGGTTGCCCTCCCTATTGGGTATGTTTCTGATTAAATACTACAAACTTTGGTATATGCGTCGTTGCCTTCTGGTGCTGCACTCGTCCACCATTTGGCTTTGTAGACTGCGTTACCTTGAATGATTAGATCCCCAGCCGCTGCATGCGTACCTTGTGGTAGTGTTGGATATACAACGATGTCGCTGATAGGCTTACCTTCACACGTCGTTACTGGGTCACCACCTGGCCCTCCGTTGCCTGGAGCTGCATCAGGTAGTTGCGGGTACTCAAACTTAAATGCGTAACGTTTACCGTCTTTCTCCGCAACAAAGTTACTTGGGCCTGTAATTGGCATGTAGTACATCACCTGCGCATTTACGGTTTCACCCGGTGCAAACGATTTAGGTGATCCACCCCACTCGTTTTTCAGTTCGATTGAGAATCGGTGGAACTCATTTTCGAATCCACCAATGTTGTTACCAGCGGCGTTCGACCCGTTCACTTCGACTTTCATGCCCAATTTTTCTTGCGCATTCCAATTCGATTTGAAAATTGCCGATGTCGACACGGGCACATCAAATGAGATTTTTGCGCCAGATAAATCAACGTCAGAGTTATTGGTGAAAGCGAATGTTGGAGAAATTGGGTAGTTTTTATCGCCAACCGGGAAGTCTTTTGCTTCAAAGGTGACATTCACTGCCTCTGCTGGCACTTGGAAACTCACGTTGCCGATATTCACGTCGTACGCTTTACCACTTTGATTGAACTTGCTGTGTGCCAGTGACGTTAAAGTCGGTTCCATAAAGTACTCGCCTTTCGCCGCGTCATAATCAAAGTCGCCAGCGAGTTCCCAGAACATGATACCGCCCAGACCATTGTTGATAACGTAATCAACTTTACTTGCCATGGACTGCTCGTCTTCAGTTGAGATAAAGACTTTTTTCTCGTCGTTCCAAAGCCAAGGTGCAACAGCTACGCTGTCATAGTTGCGCACATACGTCCCTGTCAACTTGTCTGTAGGATCCGTGTCCGGTGTCAGACCATAATCAGACAGGTAACTTGGCGTTACGCCTTTTTCTAAGTTCTTCGCATGCCACAGCGGGTTTGAACCTGCTGGTACTTCAAGACCTACATCGTTCTTATCGTGCCAAAGATTGTCGATGCCAACCGCACCAAAACCACACTTGTTTTTCTCGCCTTTACCTGTACCTGGAGGACAATTTGCCTGATCTGGGAAAGCAGCTTGACCCCAAAGACCATTCGTACCACCTTGAACACCTTGGAAGCCACGAGTGTAGTAAGGGATACCAATGTTAATTCTGCCTGCTGCAACCGCACCTCGGAAATAACGCACTGCCCAATCAGTATTTAAGTAACCTATACCTTCAAATTCAGCCGTGCCATACACGTTCCACTGTTTCAATTCAGAATCTTGGCCGGTATCAAAAAGCGCCGCATTGTGGCCGACGTGAGAATTCCAAGCGCCGTGCAAGTCATAAGACATGATGTTGATGTAATCTAGGTATTTAGTTACTTGGAACGTTTCCATACCACGAAGCAAATATCCCGATGAAGGTGATGCGATAGTGAGCATGTAGTGCTTACCATCTGCCGCGCTGGCTTTATCAAGCTCTTCACGTAAACGCTTCATCATCACTTGGTATGACGCATTGAGTCCCGCACGACGCGCGTTGGAAATAGGGAAATCATCCGGATGACCAGAATCCGCCATTGATGATGGATATTCATAGTCGATATCCACACCGTCAAATCCATACTTACGGATAAACGCGACAGCACTCGTAGCAAACGCATTAATGCCCGCCTGATTGACAGAGCCATCCGCATTGGTTGTCATTGTGTAGAAACCACCACTGTTCACACGTGAGCCGTCAGAACCAAAGTAGCCACCTGTTTCAGCCCAACCACCGACAGACACCAATGTTTTCACATCTGGGTATTGTTTTTTGTATTTATTCAATAAGTTGAAGTGACCCTTGTACGGCAATGTCGGGTCAAGTTCAGCACCCGCTACACCTGGCCATTCCATGTTTGTTGCTGGATTACCAACCGCATTTGGATCACCGATAGAAACGTGGTTATTTGCGTCAACATGTGCGAAGGCATAGTTGATGTGAGTAATTTTGTCCCACGGAATGTCGTTAACTAGATAGCTTGGCTGGCCATTCGCACCATTACGCCAGCTAGTGAAGTAACCTATCACGCGACGCGGATGATCAAGGCCCATTTTCTCGCGACCTTGCTCATCGTAAACGGTGCAGTAAGGCACCGTCACACCTGGCGTTTGATAGAGCCCTGCAGGGCGGCAGTTTACGTCCGCTGGAGGCTCCGAGTTGTCTACAACAGTGAACGTTCTAGTTTCAGTCGTTACTGCACCTTTATCATCCGTCGCCGCCAACGTAAAAGTAACTGCTCCGAGCGCTACCGCTTCCCAAGTATAAGATAGGTCTGCCCCTGTGGAACTGGCAACCACAGCGTTATTCACTTTAAACTCGAGGTTTGTCACCTGCCCATCCGCATCTGACGCAGTTAACGTAAACTGCAGCTTGCTACCAATAATTAATTTTTCTGGAAGGTTTGCAATCGCCATTTTCGCGGTAGGTGCTTGATTCACCGGATCTACAATTTTTGTAACTGAAACCGTATGCGCAGCGGTTGAAGTTGCACCACCTTGATTATCGGTTGCTACTGCAGTCAACGCATGCGTGCCCGTTACTGCGTTCCATGCAACCGAATAGACACTCTCGGCACCTACTGTGACCGTTTTGAATAAGCTTCCATCAACAAAGAAATCCACTTTGTCGATAGAACCGTCGGAATCTGTTGCATTCACGCTAATGATAACGCTGTCATTTTCTTGAAAAGAACTATTGTTCGCAGGTTTAAACTCAGCGACAACGGGCAACTCATTATTGACAACGCTGTCACAATTACCCAAATTTTTCCATTCTTGCCATGGGCCAGAGTGCGTTGCCGGATCAGCCTGTGTCCACCAATTTGCTTCATAGGCGATATTACTTTTTTGCGCTTTATTACCCGCAACGTACGCCTTGCCTTCTTGCCAATTTTCTAATCCTGAGCAGTCGAATGCCGCAGCATTAGCGGCATACAGCCCCATCGTTATTGCACTCAGTCCAAGTATGGACTTGAGAGATTTTTGTGTTTGCATAGATTCTCCAACCTGTTTTTAGTAACTTAAACTTCACACTTTAAACAAAAGTAACACAAGTTTTACGGTCGTCAACTTAATTCTCAAGCACAAAATGATGAGATTAATTTCCAGATTAATACAATAGAATGGCTTTTATAGGATAAAAAATGAGTAAACCTCATGTTGTTTAGAAAATAAACAACCTGAAGTTTACTCATTCGAAAAACGAAAAAGTAATTAAAATTTAATAGATTAGACATCTATCTATCTAAAAATAGTAAGAATTAAAATAATCGGGATGATGAGAAGAAAAAACGGATAAAAAATAAATATAACGTTAGGTTCTAATTTAGAACCATATGTAATTTAAAAGTTACAATAGTTACATAAACCATCAATTTATTATCGGCAATGAGACGGTAATGCTTGTACCTTGTCCGAGTTTCGATTCAACATGGATAGTGCCATTGTGTTCTTCAATAAAACCATAAACGATAGCCATCCCCATTCCTGTGCCCTTTCCTACGTCCTTTGTGGTGTAAAATGGCTCAAATATCTTAGTCAGTGTCGTTTCGTCCATGCCCACTCCGTTGTCGGATACACCAATCAGAATATGTTCTTGGTTTGCACTGACTGAGAGTCCCGACACAACTTTGTCGTGTAAATTCGGATTCACAGGCATCTTTTGCATTGAGTAACAAGTTCAATATCACTTGACCAATTGCGTCTGCATTGCAACACGTTTCTGGTACTTCCTCTATCTCCGTTTTCACTACCACGTTTCTTAGCTGGGAGGTCGCGAGTTTTAAAATAGATCGAGACACTTCGGCTAGATTGACGTTACTTGATTTACTCTCTTTAGGTCGTGAAAAGCTAAGTAAATTACTCACAATACCAGCGATCCGCCGGACCCCTTCTTGGACATCGATTCCAATGTCGACAATATCATCCGCCATGAGTTCAAACGACATGCCTTTTTGTAGTGCAACAAACTTAGCTTTAAGGTCTGGATCAATTTCTTCACTTTGACTGAGTTCACGAGCCAAATGAAGTAACCCAACTAAGGTGTCATTAAAATCAAACAAGCTTTCAATATTGCTCGATACATACGCAAGTGGGTTATTGATTTCATGCGCAACCCCTGCAGCCAATGTACCAAGCGTGGCCATTTTTTCCGTCTTTAAGATGACATTTTTTTGTTTTTCTAACATGGCGACTTTGTCTTCAAGCTCGACATTGGCTTCATACAAACGACGAGTCTGTGCTTCCAAAAGTCCTTCTAACTCATCTCTCGCTCTACGTTCTCTTTCGAACGCACGCTTGTAATCAATGTTTTGTTCGCTCATTTAGACTTTCCTTACCAGCAGAATGCATTTATCCGCTCCATGATGAGCGCATTGTTGATGTTCAATTTTTACTGTTACACCAAAATGTGCTGCTGCACCATAGATAAGCCCCTCAGAACAAAAGCACAGCTTTCGAGGGGAATCGTAAACGACGATCAGCGAATCCGAATTACTAAAATCCACTGAAATAGAAGGTAAATTAGGTTCAGAGTAGAGCTTTTTAACTTCTTTATGGATAACGCTATCGATGCCTTTTATTAGGGCTTCGAAGCTATCAAATTGTGAAACGATATCTTTATGGCTGTTGGCTAAGTAACCGAACAGATATTGCCCAAAGCCACGTATCAAATCTGGAAGTGGGACGTTTAAGATACGTCCGATTTCTTGAACTATCGAAAAAAGCTCTTCATCCGGATAACTTTGAGGCCCAAGATAATATCGGTCCGACAAATTCACTTGGTCCAAAATACTGTCCCACGTTTGTATTCCGTGCTGTTCAATGACCAAATCTTCAAGTGCTCTAAACACGACACCTTTCATTTTGATACCCTCTTTCGCCAATCGATTGCTTTGTCATATAGCTCTTTTTCAAACAATATTTTCTGTACTGATGCTTTCCATTTTGGATCTTGTGATGCTATGGCATCTTCTAAAACGGCATGTGCGAGCGTCAATTTCTTTGCACCTAACGTTGCAGACTGGCAAATAAGCTCACCAAGCACGATGTCGCCGGGAAATCCCCACAAGGTAAGCAGATAAGCACTCAATGTTGTCGCTTCTTTCATTTGCCAATTAAACGAGTGCTCGGATAACTGTAAAATACAGATTTCGCCTATCGCACCGAGTAAACATACGACTTGTAAATCTTCAATATCTTGCTTTTCCAAATCGAGAACTGGCCCAAGAGACTTCGCTAATTGGGCCTTTTTCATCGCTTTGTTGTTTATCTCAAAGAGCTGTTTGGGGGAAATACGCTGGTTACCTATTTTCTCTATTTCAAAACAGGTCAAAATGGCTTCCGTAAACTCAGAACCAAGCCGAAATACCGCTTGTTGCACAGAATGGACGGGCGATGCAAACCCTAACATGGCTGAATTTGAGATTTGAATCAGTTTCGCTGCAAGCGGGGGATTTAATGAAATTAAGTCCGCAGCTTGTTCTAATAATGGAGGGGACAATCTTAACAAACGCAAGGTATCAATCAGCGTTTCTGGTAAGACAGGTAATTTAGTCAGTTGGCCAAGCTCTGAACGTTCTTCAAGCGTTAAGCCAAGCAAGGGAAGTAATTTAGATGCGTTAATCACATCAACAAGTTGCGCTTTGGTAAATGGTTTCGCTAAATAGAAATGCGCGAGATTATCAACTTGCATAGAGAAATCGGTAGCAACTTCACCGGAAAGCAAACAGCGCAGCGCTGTCGGACAAATAATACGGGCTTGCTCCAGCACTTCAAGGCCAGAGCATTCCGGCATGACTAAGTCACTGAAAATAATATCAGGCTCACCTAATTCTTCTACACAAGCAGCAAATTCAAGTGGGTTGTTGACCGCTTTCAATTCACACTCGAAATCGATGTGCAAAATGGCGCGGCTTAATGCTTTTAGTAAAAGCGCATCATCATCGATTAATATCACTTTCAACTTGGCGTTACCCCAAAACCAAACTAAGCCATAATTCTATTTGTTTCTCTTTCTAGCTTAGACTAAATTATGAATAGCGATAGTAAATTACAAAAATGCCACGGCCTATGACAGCGATTGAGTTAGACCTACAAAAACACCCGCCTAAGATTCTTTGTTTAGATGACGAAGAAAGTGTTTTACGGTCTCTCGCCCGTCTACTTAGACACCATGGCATGGAGATAGAAACATTTACCAGCGGCTTCGAAGCGCTCGCGGCGTTAGAAAAGGACGACTTTGAAGTCATTATTAGCGATATGCGAATGCCACAGATGACCGGTGATGTTTTTCTTGCCAAAACAAAAACGCTCTCGCCTGATTCTCAACGTATCCTCCTGACCGGCTATTCCGATTTTTCTTCAACGGTGAATGCGGTTAATGAAGGAGGTATTCATTTTTATCTGCAAAAGCCTTGGCAAAACGAGCATTTAATTTCCACTGTAAAAGAAGCAGTGGAAAAATATCGGTTGAAGAAGCAAAACGTCGAATTGCAAGAAAAGGTAAAAAAACAAAACGCCGAACTCAAAGAACTCAATCAATCGTTGGAACAATTGGTTGAAAAGCGAACTTCCCAAATAAAGCAGGTGCTTAAGCAATTAGAAGTAGCACATGAACATGAGAAGAAAGAGCACAAATCTACGGTTGAAGTGTTGTACAACTTCATTAATGCCAACCCTTATTTGGATGCTGATTTTGCACAAAATGTCGCAACAACCTGCGCACAGATAGCGAAAAAACTAAAACTAAGTGAACATTTAGTCGAAACGGCAAGAATGGCGGGTTACCTCGCGCAAGTAGGTCTGCTTGCAATGGATCCCGCTATTTACCGCTACCCTGTTGCACAACTTGATGAGAATAAAAGAAAAATTTACTTTACGCATCCTGCTACAGCGCAGCTGATGCTTATGCCTGCAACGCATTTACATGAAGTCTCTGAAGCAATTTATCATCAATTCGAAAAGTACAACGGTAATGGCATACCCAAAGGTCTAAAAGAACATGAAATCCCTGTGTGTGCTCACATCCTCGCGGTCGCGCGCGACTATTGGCAGTACATTAAAGATAGCAACAAGCCGATGAATGAGCGCAAAGAAACTTCTCTAGAGATGCTCAAAATGTATAGCGGTAATTTTTATCATCCAAAAATGGTGAAAGCGCTAATTGCCGTGCTCGCGGATGCTAAGACTTCGCACGCACAACACGTAGGATCAATGGACATTATTTCATCGCAAGAGCTAAAAGCAGGCATGGTATTGGGTCTTGCTATCCACAGCAACAAGGGCATTATGTTACTGCCAAAAGGGCATGTGTTCTCCGACAAATCTATCGCTAAGCTCCAACAGTTAGAATCTCAACGACCTAATCCGTTTAGAATCATGGTTAAGTGATAATGTGGTCGCATTGATTCGGCATCGCGTTTGGCTGCCATTAGAAGAGAAGCAAACCCGAAACCGACTACAACGTTAAAATTATATTCGTTTAAATGATCGCTATCTACTTGGTATACGTTTAGCTGATCTTGTAAAATAACAGACTGATTTCATTCGTCATAAAGGAGCAGAGGTGTCCCGTTTTTCAGCTATAACCGACAACCCACATGGCAACCGTTTTAATCAGAAAACGGGGATCTTACTGACTAATTTAGGTAGTCCTGATGCGCCAACACCAAGCGCGCTTCGTCGATATCTTCGCGAGTTTTTGTCCGACCCTCGAATTGTTGAAATCCCCCGTATTCTATGGATGATCATCTTACACGGTATCATTTTGCGCGTTCGCCCTGCCAAATCGGCAAAAACTTACGCAAGTATTTGGACTGAACAAGGATCACCACTCATTCAAATTACCAAAGAGCAAACGGCCAAACTCAATGAAAAGCTGCAGCGAGAAGGCCTAGGTCATGCGAAAGTCGTCATGGCGATGCGATACGGTAATCCTTCAATTGAACATGGTTTAGAAACGCTTCGTGCCGAAGGGATCACGCGGATAATCGTGCTTCCTCTCTATCCACAATATTCAAGTGCGACAACAGGCTCAACCTTTGATGCCATCGCCAAAGTTCTATCCAAATGGCGATGGGTTCCTGAACTTCACTTTTTAAACGGCTATCATGATTCTCCTGAATACATCGATTCACTCGCTGCATCCGTAAAAGAAGATCTAGAAAAGCATGGTACACCGCAAAAGCTCGTGTTTTCTTACCACGGAACGCCTAAACTGTTTTTGGAACGAGGCGACCCCTATTACTGTTTTTGTATGAAAACCACCCGTTTGGTGAAGGAAAAGTTAGGTTTAAGCGATGAACTAGTTGAAACCACGTTCCAAAGTCGATTCGGTAAAGCTGAGTGGTTAAAGCCATACACCGATGCGACACTGCGTGCGTTTCCAAGTAATGGCATTAAAGACGTTGCTATCTTAAGCCCTGCTTTTAGCGCGGACTGTTTAGAAACACTTGAAGAACTTGAAGAAGAAAACCGTCATTATTTTATAGAATCAGGCGGTGAACATTATCGATACATTCCCGCTTTGAATACTAGAGACGATCATATTGATGCGATGTTCAGTTTGCTAAAACCGCTTCTTTAACTCAAACCATAACTAAATCGCGCGAGGGTTATCGCGCGATTTTTCTCTGTAGATCAATTTGTTGGAAATTAGCTAAATTCAAATTCCGGCGCATTAAGCATCATTAAACATTCTTTTAGTGGCTTTGCAGAACTAAATAAGTACCCTTGAACATAATGGCAACCAAACTCCCGTAACATCTGCAATTGTTCATTCGTTTCAACTCCCTCGGCTATCACGCTGATCCCCAATTTGGAGGCAATTTGGATTAGTCCGGAAATCATTACTTGTTTCGTTTTGTCTGCCATTAAGCTATCAACAAACGATTTATCAATTTTCAAAAAGTCGACTTGGTGTTCAATTAAGTTGCTAAGCGATGAGAAACCCGTACAAAAATCGTCTAATGCAATTGTAAGTCCTTTCCCTCGCAATGTTTCCAACACATCCCACGTATAACTATTGGTGGCAATCGATTCCGTCACTTCAACAGTTAAACGTCCAGGTGCTAATTGATGTGTGCTGAGCGCTTTTAGAATTAAATCAATTTGATTGTTCGATGCTTTGAATTCATTAACGGAGCGGTTAATCGAAATGCTAACGTTGCCAAAACCTTGTTTATCAAGCCACGCCAAGTCATGGCAGGTTTGTTCCAACACAAATTGGCCTATAGACTGAATTAAACCGAACTCTTCTGCCAACGGAATGAACACGTTTGGTGGGATCATCCCTTCTTCATCGTCAAACCACCGCACAAGAGCTTCAAATTTCGCGATACGTTTCGTATCTAAATGCACGATTGGCTGATAATAGACATTCAGCTTTCTTTCTTTTAAAGCTGATTTAAGTTTCTGTTTTAAATGAATTTTGTTAAGGTAAGCGCTTTGGATCACTTGGTTGTGTATTGCAACACTTCCTGGATTGGCTTTTTTTGCACTCGTCAGTGCGTGCGCGGCATTGCGAATAAGATTTGCTGCACTAATCATGACTGTTTCGTCGAGTTGAGCAACACCAACGCTTGCCGTGAGGCTCCACAGTCAATTCGCCAAATACGTAGGGTTGGCGTAACTTTTGAGACAGCTTGCTGGCAACGATAAGCGCGTCGTCTACCTGTGAATTCGAAATGAGTATTGCAAATTCATCACCACCATATCGACAAACTAAGTCCTGTTGCCGAACGCTGTTGCGAAGGCGTTTTGCGACCGAGATCAAAATTCTATCGCCAATTTCTGGACCATACACGTCATTCACTTCTTTAAAGCGGTCGAGTTCCTAAAAAGATGAGTGAACCAGATGTGTGTTTTGCTCGAGATTCTGAAATGGTTGATTCAAGTGAATCCATGAAACTGCGACGATTAAGCAAGCCTGTGAGTGGTTCGTGATTGGCGTAAAAGGTGAGCTGGGCTTCATTGCGCTTCCACTCTGAAATATCTCGGAAAATAGCGACGAAATTCTGTATTTCACCTACTTCGTTTTTAACAACCGTCAGGGTTAATTCTTCTGGATAGATTTGACCATTTTTACGTCGATTGTAAATTTCACCTTTCCAATTGCCTTGTTTTGCTAATTCATCCCACATCATTGAGTAAAACGCTTTGTCTTGTAAACCTGATGACAAAACTTTCGGATCTTTGCCAATAAGTTCACGTGCGGTATAGCCCGTAACTTTTTCAAAGGTGTTGTTTACCATCATAATTTTGTTGTTAGCGTCGCAAATCATGATGGCTTCAGACGCATTTTCGAACACGACGTTCGTTAACTCTAATTGCTTATTCAGTACCGTAATATAGGTTACATCTTGGATGGTGGCATTAAACACTCGTTCACCATCTTCTAGTAACTCGACTTGGCCCATAATGTGCAATAAGCCGCGAATGGTATTGCGGTAGCGGTGACTAACCGTAATGTCTGCTTTTTCCGTCACGCCTTCTCGAACTTGAACGATTAATCGCTCAAGTTTCTTTCTATCGTCACCGTCTAAATTCTCTAACAAGGTATGTAGACTTGGTGAGGCCTCGGGTTTCAACATCAGTCTTGGCATTTCATAACTGAACCAATGTTGATCCGCTTTAATATTCCATGACCACGAACACAGCTTTGCAATTCGTTCACCTTTGGTGAGGTGATTAAGTAATGCATCTTGCTGTGCAATTTCTAAATTGTGATTAAGCTCTGCCCCTACTAAATGACTAAGTTCTCGAAACCACTCTACATCTTCTTCCGTCATTTTTGGCGACTGCTCAAACAAACACACCATAATACCAATAGGCCGATGGTCGAGTGCACGAAGCGTAATGCCCAAATACCCATCCACATTCAGGATCCTAAGGGCTTCATCATCTTGATACTTTTGCTGTATACAACTGTCGATCATACAAACTGAATGGCTATAACGCGCGTCTTTACAAGGCGTTCCTTCTAAGTCATAAACGATGTTGTCGACTATTTCACCATTTAATGTATGCACTACGGTTTTTACACGAGTGTCGTTATCTGAAAATTTGCCAATTAAGCAGACTTTTGCAGCAAATCGTTTGTGGAGCATCTGCGCCGCATACTCATATCGAGATTCGCTACTTGGCAAATTGAAAAAATGGCTAAACGTTAAAATCATGATTTTGAATTTACAATTTTGGATTGAGTGGTCCTTCAAGAATTTCATAGTACGGTAGAAAGACGAGATAAGTAATAACTTAGATCAATAAAATTTAAATCGCCTTTTACTTTGTTGAATTTTTAGCCACAAAACAAAGCGGAAAAGGATTTTTTTCTGCAATTTTTAACAGTTTTTTACTGTCTATATACCCTCGTCAAATGCACAATAGCCTCATTAACCAAATCCTAAATGAAGAGATACGTTCATGAGAAATACTTTAGTAGCACTTTCACTGTGCAGTTTACTCGCGGCTTGTGCGCACCATGATGATGTCCGCCCAAGTGAAAATAACACACATTATGTTGCCGTTAATTCACAACAAAAAGAAGAAGGTGGTCGTGAGGCTATGAAACAAGCCAAACACTACTGCGAAAGTATCAAAAAACAAATGTATGTGATAAACGAAGAAGTGGTTTATCAAGGCTCAACGCCTGAGTCTGAGTATTTAAGCAACCTTAAAACTGCAGATATCGTGTCAAACGTAGGCACTGTATTGTGGATTTTTGGTGATGGCAGAGTCGATGACGCAGGCGGAATCGCGGCGATTACAGGCGAGTCGGTCAAAGCTTCAATGGGAAAACCTTATATTACTAAAATGCACTTTAAGTGTGATTAAACCTGACTTTAAGTGCTAGACCACCACGTTGAGATTGTTTGGAAATTGGCTGAACCACTCTTCGTCCACAGCAAAATCACGTGTCTTGAGTGGCCGTATTAAACAACGGCCACTTGGTTTCTTCCCATTTGTTTTGCTTTGTATAGAGCCTTATCAGCACTCTCTAGAATTTCGTTTGGTGTATTTGTTATACCATCCCAAAAGGCGACTCCAATTGAAATCGTCACCCGTCTTGCATGTTTAAATTCAACCTCTTCAACACTTTTCCGTAATCGTTCGGCGACGGAAGTTGCGATATCCATATTGATTTCAGGAAGTAAAACCAAAAACTCTTCACCACCGACACGGCAAACAATGTCACCAAATCGTGCATGTTTACTTAATTCGTTTGCTAACTGCTTCAGCACTTCATCACCCACACCATGACCAAATGTGTCGTTCACGTGTTTAAAGTGGTCAATATCGACAGCTAATGTCGAAAAACACTGCTGACGGCACTCAATTTGATTCAAATGATGCGTAAGTCCACGACGATTAAGTAAACCAGTAAGTGGATCGGTCGTTCTGTCGTAATCGAGTTTAACGATTCGCTGGGTTAATTTACTGGTACTGTCGACAATGGCCGCTTTTAGTTGTGCAGCTTCGAAATACCACGCATTGATATTGTGTACATTGTTGTGGCCTATCGAATCGGTGAGTTCTACTCCTTTCGCCATTCGCCAAAGCGGCTTGGAGATTTTTGAGCCAAACACATAGATCCCAAGAAAAACTAAAAATATGGCGGGCAAATTCAGTTCGACCACACGCAGTAAGGACCAATTTAGATTTTCCAAAGTCACATTCAAGGGTTGCTGTGCAACTACCCCCCAATGAACTTCAGGGATGGCGGCAAAGCCCGCCAGCATAGATTCCCCTTTGGTGTTTATAACTTGTTGTGCGCCAACCCTATCACCTAATGCTTGCCTGACAACGTCATTTTGCACAACATTTTCCCCCACTCGATTAGGGTCTTTGTGGTAAATCAGAGTGCCGTGCCCATCAACAACATACAAAAACGACCCATCTTGGTAGAAATGTTCACCCATTAATTTGTTAAGAATATTGTCCCCGTCAAGATAAATGGCTCCTCCAATGAATCCGCGAAAAGTGCCATTGAGGTCAATTACAGGTGCCGACAAACTAATAATGAAATTGCCTGCAGGTGAAACGAAAGGCTCTGAGACCATTGGCTCACGCGCTTCAAGTACCTTAAGCGATTGGGAATCTTGAAGAAATAGGCCACTGACGGGAATTGACTGTGGATAAACAGACACTATTTCTGCGTTTTCACGCGCATAAATCGTTGCGTTAAATGTATCGGTTTGAAGCGTTAGCCGCTCGAGTTCTGACTTGACGACTTGCTCATTGTCAAAATGCATTGCTATCTTTTTAGCGCTGTAGGCGAGTTGCTGAAGCGATGCATCCAGAAACAGACTGGTAATTTTAGCCACTTTTGTCGCGTAAGCCCGATTGGCCTCTAAGGTTTTTTGAATATGTAACTGACGTTGAACCTGATACGTCGCATAAAAGGAACTGAGTAAAGTAATTAATACTCCAAATCCTGCTAATAGTAAGATGAGTCTTTTTAACTCGATTGTTTTGAACGATAACTTCTGCACGGCACACGCTCTAAATAGACAAGCTACTCTAATCATAACGATATTGCCGAAGGTATTTTTAATCTAAGTCAACTTTGTGCACATTTGTAATGATTACAGAAACGGGTTAGCGAACGCGCAACGTATCCAAAAACGATAACGGTTTTTTTAGGAAGGCTTTTCGGATAAACTTACGAGTATATTCAATATACAAATTGTGACATGAAAAAAGGCCGTACGGTTCACCCTCTCGTCTCTCAACTCACGTTTGCTATTTTTGCAGCTGCAATATTGTGGTTGCTGGCGACCGATAAAGACATACTCGTCGTTGGCAACGCGCTGATCCTAGTCTACGTTGTGTACGCATTAGCAAGTTGTGTCGTCAGAGCAAAAGACCGCGACAAAAAACACCACTAATCCAGGATGACATTTCGCGCGACAAGTGAAATGGTTTTCCTAATTTCCTTGTTTGACTGCCAATTGAGTATAAAGCGTTGACGTTGCTTTTTCTTATCTTCACTACACCACACTAACGTAGATAGATCCGAGTTTTTTTCTCGACATTTTTCCGGCAAGACATAATGAGATTCCCATGCTCGTTGCATAGACTCATCTTGAAAGGTTTGTCCTTTGATAGTGAATGGCAAGGACTTCGATTGCATAGCTGATTTTTCGATAATAAAGGAACTACCATCTCTGCAGTGATAAGAGTGAAGATCAAGCAAACTTGTTTTAATTGCGTCCAATGCCTTCAAATTCGGATGCTGCTTCGACGTCATTGCCACAGAAAGTAAAAAAAGTTGATATTGAATATCTTCACAATTCGCCTCTACAACTTCTTGCTTCGCTGTCGTTAAACACGAATAAAATAAAAAACAACTCAATATAAGCTGAGCCAACGTCTTCATATTGTTTCCTTACAATATCGCTATAGTTCGCCTTCATATGGCAGTGAACACGTTTGAGTTTATTCAAACTTTTACAATTGTACCGCTTAAAACATTTTCTCCTAGGTATATCTAGTCCACGATTTCGCGTAAATCGCTGGCTACGAAGACGAAGAAGATTAAGTAATTGTAATTTATTGCTTTTTATTTTTATTCCTTGTAGTGATAGCAATTATCTTCAGCTAAAGCGACCGAATTATGGGTAATGTCTCACATTGACAAGGGAAAATGCTCAACGATAAGCTGTAACAACTGCAACATTTAGAAAGGACATCCTCGAATGTTTAAAAAACTGATTTGTCTCCCTTTTGCTCTTACTTTGCTGGGTTGTACCTCAACACCACATGTTGATATGGCATCATGCAAAGAAACCCTACTTAATTACGTCAATCTGCGTGACACCGGCTCACAGGCAGACTATCAAGCTCTTTTTAGTCAAGATGCTACTTTTTCTATCCCTGCACTTAGCCTTCATTTAGTCGGTGCTGAAACCATCGCTGAACGCCAGCAACAGGCCATTCAAAAATTTAAAACAATGCATATGATGACAAGTGTCGATGTACAGGCAATTCAGAATGACGAAGCACGTGCTGAATCGTACTTCATTCTCTATCAACAAGAACGAGATAAAGTAGATGCGCCACAAACGGTGATAAACGGAAAATACACCGACAAACTTCGCGTATTAGAGGGGAAATGTCTGATCCAAGATCGCCAAGTTGATATAATTCGCAAAGAAAATTGGTAGTCTGAGATGAATCGATAAACTAATTTAACCGCTTCTATTTCACGCCAGCGGTAACCAAAAGTTTAGATTCCTTCTGTGTGCGCAAAAAGCGGCTGCCTAAAAACAGCAACCGCTAATTGATGACCACCATCAAACCTCAACATTTATAAAATCAAAAAGCTAGGCCGAGCCTCACATCAAGTCTGGCTTCGGTCGATGGCCACTTTTATTTTGTAGCTTACAACTTATTCAATTTGATACGGTTAGCGACAACCATTTTCATTTCGTGCCAGAATTTGAAGTAACGCTTGTTCTATTACGTAGACCATCGCTAGCCCTTCTATCGGGTGAGCTTTATTGCGCCAACAAATTATACCATCTGGACGGATCAAAACCGCCCCCTGAGACGTCATGCCAAACGCACTGAGCAAATCGGTGCGAGCGGTCAAATCAACACCAATATGTAAACATCGAATTGGCAGATTTAAACGTACAGCAATCTCTCCTGCTGCAGCCAACCAGTTTGCGTCGGCACTTATCAGGGTGAAGTCTCGACAAAAGACATCGATAGTAGATTTTTCATCGTGTTTTCCCGTTAGCCAGATATGTGGAGCTCGCACGCCCGGCTGACCTGCCCAGTCGTTTGGATGAGCTGCTTCAGGCAGGTCGGGATTGATGCCGACCACCGCAGTCGAGCGATGTAACTGGCCTAGTTCCATGGCAGTATCACCGAACAGCACAGTGGTACTACGTAGCTCATCGTTTAGCCAGCGCGCGTAGTCTGGTCTCGCGAAAGTCTGTTGATGCCGTAACAGTCCAATTGGTTGGCGTTCAGCGTCATAACTAATTAAAAGATCCGAACCGGCTTTACCCGCCAGCACGTATGCAAGCTTCCAAGCGAGATTATAGACATCATCAATCCCAGTATTGGCACCGAATCCACCTCTGGTTGGTGGTAACTGGTGAGCGGCGTCACCGGCAAGAAACACCCGACCTTTCCGGTACTGAGTCGCGATGCGCCCAGCCATTTCCCACTGTCCTCGCGACAGTATTGTGAACGCCATGTTGGCTCCCAGTGCACGGCGAATAGCCTGTTGCAGTTGTTCATCATTGCGCTCTTCATTGTCAGTAAACATCAGCACCCAACGGCCGTCCTGATAGGTAGTAAGAAAAGCGTGGAAGTCGTTTTGTTCAATCTCAAATTGATGCACACCATGTTGCAGATATACATCGGCTTCTGGGCACTGAAAAAGCACGCTACGCACGGTTTTAAGATAACCCACACCGTCACGTTGAATGCCTAACTGTTCGCGAACTAGACTTGAGGCACCATCGGCAGCAATCAAGTATTGACCGCGCGACGCATAATCTGTGCCGTCTGCCAAGTTACGAATTTGAAGCGTGACCCCATGACTGTCCTGACAAAATGCAGTCATCTGATTGCCTGTGCGAATATCAGCGCCGAGCACACGTGCGCGTTCACGCAAAATCGGCTCAAGTTTATCCTGCGCAATGGCTGCGCCATGACAAGGTGAGGCCGGATCGGCATCAGTTTCAGAACCCGGCGTCCACTGCGATTCCGCAAACCAATCTCCGGCTAAACTTTGCGCCTTTACCCGACGTACACGCGTACCAACAGGTGCCTGAGGAATAATCTCGCCGAAGTTCCCCATAAGACGGAAATATTCCAGACTACGCTCAGTAAAACCCATCGCCCGCGGATGGGGGGAACTTGATGGATGTTTTTCTACAAGTACGTGAGGTACGCCATGATAAGCCAGAAAAAGTGACGCTGACAGTCCAACTAGACTGCCGCCAAGTATAATGACCTGTGTATGTTGCATAGATTAAGACTCCGGAAGTTATAAACCACCAGACGTATATGTTCAGGCTTAAGCAAAGAGGCATAAATTGTGCGCACAGGGCTACGACCAGAACGGCATATACGTCCGTAACTGAGTCGTGGTCCGCGGCCACAGGGGCTGGAAAGAAACTGCAATTCTTGCAGTTGACCGGAAGCTCACCAAACCGGTCCACCTTTTTCGACCGTGACAATATAGAGCAAAAAATAGTGAGAAACAATATCAGTGTGTAACGATATTGATGTAGTAAAAGCGGCTAACTCGTCAGCATTGAGTATTGATAATGACTTGTTTGGTCAAACTATTGTGCGGTGTAGATTACTCCATTCTTAAGTATTTTATCCTTAGGATTTATATTCTTAAATGAGATAGGAATGGTCGGACACCTCCCCGTGGATCCTTTTTTAAAGCAGGCGTCATTGGTTTCAAATACTTCAAAATGTAAATGAGGGCTTGAACTTTTGCCTGTGTTACCACTGTATCCAATCACCTCACCTTTCTTTACAAATGCACCCAACTCAACAGCGACCCCACCGTTTTTAAGGTGAGTGTAGTAAGAAAACGTGTTGTCTCCATGCGCTATTATAATGTGGTTAAAATCACTGTTTATGTTATTTCCATCGATAAACTTATCTTCAATAGCAACGACTTGACCAGAGCGCGCGGCATGAATGGGAGTCCCTATTTCCATAATAAAATCAAACGCAAATTCACCTCTACTTTCAGCTGAATGAGTATGGAAAGTGCAATTTCCCTGACCCAGTTGGTAACTTTTACCTACACCAAAGGGTAAATTATACAAGGATTTTTCAGGGTCACTGAATCTGGGCGTATTTTGTGAAATACAGCGTTCATCTATATTCGTGGTGGTTGAATTACATGATATGAGAAAAATCAAACTGCTTATTAAAATTAAAAGCTTGTAGTACATGTCATTCCTTATTTACCTATCTTTTAACGCTTTGTGGCAAAAATCGAAATATAACTGACTGTGATGTTGTGTTTTCTTCACCTCAAAAGAGATTTAACTCTATATTTTGAGACACCTTCGTTGAGACAAAGCGGTTGTATTGCAATTTTTTTTCGTTATCAAATGCTGTGAATTTGATATTAAATTATTTTCTATTTACTTCAACCGTCACGTTTATTTCATTTTAATCGGCTGGTTGAACGTTATTTAATTGATACACAGTAACTGCATATTCTTCATTTCCCGGCATCACGCCACTCGCTGTGCCTACTTCGATAAAACCGAGCGATTTATAGAACGCCAGCGCGGCAGTATTTCCTTTTAAAACTTCGATTGAGTATTGCCGAGTTGGTGTCCCTAAAGCCGCCTTCACTAGCGCTTTGCCAATGCCATTGCGATAAGTAGTTGGATCAACATATAACCAAGCTATTTCTTCTTCGTCATATGCAACAAATCCCACAACTTGGTCATTTTGCTCAGCAATCAGTATGTTGTAATCAAAAAGATCTTCATTTTGCGCGGCGATTTCCAGAGGTAGAAATGCGCCTTCTAAAGAGGCATTACGAAGTTCGTCTAGTCGAGCCAAATCATGAATCTCACAAAGACGAATCCAATCAGTTTCTAAATATTCACGAATTATCATGTAAAGTTTCGATTTCCTAGTAATACCTGTCGCCCACGCAATGATGCTTTTTCTTTATTCGGTTTATACTCAACGAAGAGACTGTACTGACGAAACACGCACAAAGTGAGCGCGTGCATCATTCAGTCCAATTCAATCACGATATCATTGCTCTTTATCTTCGATGTTTAATTCGGTGACCGTAAAAGAAACCGCTGTGATTTTCCAGTTTGCATCAACCTTCACCATGCTCCAAGATTCAGTACCGAAGGCTCTCTTTTTTCCGCTTTCATGGTCGCTGTAATCAAAATGCACACTGGCAAGGTGGCCATCCGTCTGCACTTTGATATTCCACATTTTTTCTTCTTGGTCTTTATCATCAGATATTAAGTTTTCTGGCGGACCAAATTTCCCTAGATTAACCGCTGCTGGATAATTTGGCTTCTCTAACCGTTTACTTGCCAACATATCGTCACTGAATACCGCGATAAAAGGTACTGTATCGCTGAAAAAGAGTGATTTAAAAGCTTCTTTATCTTTCTTGATTATACTTGTCCTAAATTGCTCTATTACTTCTCTTATTTGAATTTCAGAATCCGACATTTTTGCCAACGATGTCTGACTAAAGAAAAGCACTGGACTTAAATACAACCAATATCCTAATTTCATTTTAATCCTTTGATTTTAATTGAGCGCCTTACTCATGCCCTTTTGAAGTCGAAAAGGGTTTGGTAAAACGGTAAAAATATCCGTCTATTTGTAAACTTGTAATACAAAACGTGCCACATCAAAGGAATGTACAATTAAACTATTGACCCGTCTATAAGGAAAGGGTTCAAGATGCATATTCGGTCAAACAATGGAGCATATATGCTAACAGTTACTCAAATCGCAAAAAAGTTTGGCGTTTCTCGTACCACCATTCTGTACTACGAAAGAGAAGAGCTGCTAACTCCTGCTTACCGTTCTGAAAATGGATACCGCTGGTACAGCCAAAAAGAGATTAAGCGCTTACAAGCAATTATCTCTTATCGCTCCTACGAACTCACAATTTCAAGCATTAAAACGTTACTAAACCGAAATGGAGAAACTCAAACCCAAATATTGAAAGACCATTTCAATGAGCTAGAAAGAGAAATTCAAAACCTACGAGCACAGCAAAAGGCGGTTGTCGTATTGCTTCAAGAGCCAACTCTATTAGAGGAAAATATTGTGAACAAAAAACGCTGGGTAGAAATCATGATTGCTGCAGGATTCACCGAAATGGATATGGTTAGATGGCATCAAAAATTTGAAGAACTAGAGCCAAATGAACACCAAAAATTCCTTGAATCGCTTGGTATTTCTGGTGACGAAATCACTAAGATCCGAGCTTTATAAAGCACAAATGGCATCAATATAAGAGCCGCTAATATTAAGCGGAGTAAAAGCCCGTTCAAACGGGCTTAATTTATTAACAAATCCTAGATATTAACTCTTTTTAATAAGGGTAATATCATAGCCGTCATTTGCTGCTGCAATCAGTTTACCTTCTTTGTTGCCCAAGCGAGGACGGATAACTTCGTGCTGCGTTTTCGGTGGCATGACAGCGAAAAACTTGCCAGTACCGTCTTCATTTTCTGGTTTCCAAGATACGGCTAAACTGTCATGTCTATTGCCGAAAATACGACGAAAATCCCCTTTTAGTCGATAATCGATATGCTTGCCTTCTTTGTTCTCTCCATGCGGGTAGAAGGCCCACGTATAATAACCTTTCTCCACAACACTCTTTGTAGAACGGTTGATTAAAATGGCATCTTCTTCCTTTTCAACAACAATCAGATCATGCTCTTCATCGATTTTAGTGCCTTTAGGATACCCAAGATATTGGCCATCTTTGAGCTTCATAATGTATCTATCACCTTTTGCTGGCATATAAATTTCCTTCTAAATAAACTTCTATTACAAAAAGTTATGCTGTAGCTCCTAATGAAAACAAGATATTCCAACAATACTGAATACTTGTTTTCCACTCGAAAACAGCGCAGCCCTTTTCGAGTGGAAGAAGTTTAAATAATGAATGTACCTATAACCCAACCAAATAGCCGATAAAGTCGGTCGAATTAGCTAAACTCGGCATGTAAATCAAAATGACAACTCTGAACATCACGCTTTTGAGGTATGAGCCAAAGAATTGAAAAGCGGGGTGCAAAAAAAGTCCATGCCCAAGTATGGGCATGGTTTTACCTTTTGCTAAAGATAACGTGTTTCGAGGTGAGGCTCTAAAATGTGCGGCATTAAGCGCTTCGCCCGTAGCCTGCTTGACCAATTCGTTTGTTGTTAAAACACTACCTTTGGACCAAATTTTGGTATTCAACCACTGTTGGATCGGTTTTAAATCCGCTTGTTCGAAGCAACCAGCCACATCTACTTCTTGGCTCATTGCAGCTCTAAACTGAGCCGCATACATCGCACCGAGCGTATAACTTGGGAAATACCCAAAACTCCCATCCGTCCAATGAATGTCCTGCATACAGCCATTTCTATAGTTACCTTTTGTTGATAACCCCAAATAGTGCTGCATTTTTTGGTCCCAGAGTTCAGGAATGTCAGAGGCATTAATCTCGCCATTTATAAGCGCTTTTTCAATTTGATAGCGCAGTATAACGTGTGCTGGATACGTCACTTCATCAGCATCAACTCGGATGTAACCTTTCTCAACACGTTGAATTTGGCGCTGAAACTGCATCAATCCAAGTTCAGTTGGAATAGCCGAAGCCAAATGTTGATTAGCATAGTTGAAAAGATGAGGAATGAACCGCTCATCTCGTGCTATTTGCATTTCGAAGAACAGAGACTGAGATTCATGTATCCCCATTGAGCGCGCCTTTCCAACAGGGTACTTTTTCAAGTGAGCTGGTAGGCTTTGTTCATAACGAGCATGGCCTGTTTCGTGGATCACACCCATCATTGCTTGGATAAAACTGGTGTCATCATAACGCGTGGTGATCCGAGTATCGTCACTTACTCCACCACAAAATGGATGCATGCTGACGTCTAAACGACCACGCTCAAAGTCAAAACCGAACAAATGCATCAAGGATTCACTGAGTTGCTTTTGTGCTGCTCTCGGATAATGAACGACACGTTCAACTTCGCTTTGATCTGGTGTCGTCTTTTGCTTTTCTATCACCTCAGCAATTAACGAGGGTAACCACTGCTCAACATCGTTGAATACACTTTCAACCATGCTTGATGTCATACCGGGTTCGTACAAATCCATCATGGCATCATAGGCTGTCGCGTGGCCATCTTTACGAATTTCGGCCTCTTCTTTTGATAAAGCAACAACCGTTTCAAAATTCTTTAAAAAGCCTGCCCAATCATTTTCTTTTCGTTGCACTCGCCACGCAAGCTCACATTTAGCCCCCGCTTTTGACTTTGCCTCGATTAGACTTTCAGGCAGCCTATTGGCATGCATGTAGCTGTTGAATGCTTCACGTAAAAAAGCATCATCCTCATTGGACAATGGCTTGTTTCTAGCTTCATCTATCCAATCTAAAATACGAGGTTCGCTCAACAATTTGTGGATATGCAGAGCAAGAGCTGACATAGCGTCGCTTCTCGCCTCTGCGCCACCCACAGGCATCATCGTAGCTTGGTCCCACCCAGACATCGCCCGTAAATGTTCAAAACTGTCTAGCGTGTCGTAATGGGCTTTTAATTTATCAATTGGATTCACAACGCTGTTTCCCGATATTATCTGTTCTAGTTATAGGAATATGACCGCTTCATCCAAATAGCAAGTTTGCTTACTTACCAAAAGCGTCTTGATTTAGCTAAGTTCTGTTACGGCTCTAGATAGCCTATCTTGTACATCCGCCCACTCGTCATTCGCTGGCGGTAATTCCAACCAAATTTCGGTTACCTCAGCTTGATCAAGCGTAAACAGGCCATAATATAAACCTTTCGCATAATCTGCTTTGTTATCTGCCAGTTTAAGCGAGACAACTTTGGTGTGGCTTATTGCTTCATTCAAGGATTCGTTAAAGTACAAAACAGCCGTATTTTCACCTGCACTTAAAAGACGTGACTGCAAATCCGCGGTTGAAAAAGCATACAACGGTTTATTCGGCTGATAGTGTGCTTTTACATTACCGGATACAGCAACATTGTGCTTTTTTGGCATGTCGACAGGCACACCCAAAACAGATTCAATCTGCGTTTTGCTTATTGGACCTGCGCGCAGAATTCGAGGTGTCGATGAAGTTAAATCCACAATGGTCGATTCTAGTCCCACTTCGCAGGGACCACCATCGAGTACAGCAGCTATCTTGCCTGAAAGTCCAAATAACACTTGTTCCGCCGTGGTTGGGCTTATTTTTTTATAGGGATTCGCAGAAGGTGCAGCGAGGCCTGTATCCAGTTCATTTAACAACGCCAGCATCAAAGGATGAGCAGGACAACGAAGACCCACACTTGGATGACCTCCTGTCACCACGTCACTGACCGTCTCTTGTTTTTCAAGGATCAAAGTCAATGGGCCAGGCCAAAAAGCTTCAGCAAGCAGCAATGCGGTGTCTGGTACCGTTTTCGCCCAGTCACTGAGTTTGGATGCGTGAGCTATATGCACGATGAGTGGATGGTCAGCAGGTCGACCCTTTGCTGCAAAGATTTTTGCAACAGCATGAGGTTGACGTGCATCCGCAGCAAGCCCATAAACTGTTTCTGTTGGCACGGCCACGAGTTCGCCTTGCTCAAGCAACTTTGCAGCAATTGAAACGGATTTTTCATCAACTAATTTATCTGTGTGCACAACAGTAACCTTTGCTTATAACCTTCGAAGAAACCGCGCTCAATTGCAATCCACCAATAGGCGCGAAATAGCCGCGTATTATAGCGAAAAACTTCAAATTGGAGCAATAAAGTAGAACGCTTTATCGGCGGCTTGTCAGAGGTCATTTGTTAAACAGCGATCAACGCTCCGTGTCACCGTTAAATAATTAAGGCTGCACTACCGAGGGGTCTTTATTGTCTTCTTCAAGCGCTTTTAACACGATGTTGATTAAAGCTGGGTCAGAATCTAAATTGAAGGCGAAACAAGCCCTGTTGGTATCAACTTCTTTTATTTCAATTCCTCGCTCGACTAAATCATAAGGCATCCCGATATGTTTAAGCGCTTCAAACATCGTATATTCAGTCGTCATGGTGAGATCAACTCGACCTGCCAACAATTTTCTTGGAATTGCGGAGGCATCCGCTGCAACATCTAAGTTTTTGCCTGCTTCAAAACCTTGGTTCACTAAAAAATCGTGTCCAACAGAGCCTCTAACTGTTGACGTGATGTATTGTTTTGCATCTTCCAACGTTCTGATTTTAATGTCTTTGCGAGACTTTAACGTGAAAACATACTCCTTGACTGGTTGTAGTAAAGGACATCCCCAATGAAACCAAGACTCTCGCTCAGGCGTACGGAAGATTGAGTAAATAAGAGTATTCGGCTTTTGTCGCGCTATTTTCAACGCACGTACCCAAGGATAGACCTGCATCTCATATTCGACCCCAGCCTTATCGAGGACCCGTTTTACTTTCTCCGTTGCACCACCTATCAATGTACCGTTTTCATCCAAATAATTGTAGGGACGCCACTCTTCCGTGACGACTTCTAAACGGGGTAACGCATCCGCAGTTGAACACAACAGGATAAAGCTGAGAAAAACAAGGAGAAAACGCATCATTGGTGTCCTCATTTCACTAAATTGCTTTTAGTGCTTGGGTTTTTGCCCAATCACTTTCATCTGTAATTCGCGGATCTGGTCAATGTCGACTTTATTAGGCAATAAAGGATTCGGTAAAAAAATAAGATTCCGCTTTTTTACATAAGCCTGTTCAAACGCCTTCTTGTGATGGTCAAATTTAAAAAACAGCTCTTCAAGACTGCCATCTTCAATAGCGGTTTTAAGTCCTTTTTCCAGTCTCGTTTGCAATTCGAAATTATCGTTTGCAACATAAAAATACATAACGGCTGGGTAAATTAAAGCTAAATGCTCATCCACAACAAGGTTATCGAATTCGCTTCGTTCGAGTTCACTGTATATTTCCGTTATTCCTCGCGGAAAGTAATAGTTCGTTGCGGTGCTAAGTAAATGGTAAAAGTCGCGTTCTGGATGAGAAGCATCCGTCACAATGCCATTTTGCTTCAGTATTTCAGTATCGGGCCAATCCACACCACTTAGGGCCGAATACTCGTTTAACCCGACAATATCTTTTATCTGACCAAATCGCGCGGCGGATTGTTTGTTAATTGCCATCAAACGAATACCATAACTTCCAAACGCTAAGGGGACTGGGACTGGTCTTGCAAAGGTTTCTCGAATTGACGATGCCATCGTCCAAAACACATCTATTCGTCCTAATGATAACTCCACAAAATGGCGTTTTTGAGTAATAGGAATATCAATGGGCTGAAGGATATAGTCACCAAATTCTCGCTGACTTTTTTGTAGCGCAAGGTCTAATACGGCAATGAAATAGCGGTTGTTCGGATTTTTTCTAAGGCCTGACGCATCGACAAACCGAACAATGTCAGTACCTGCATAAACAAACTGACTTAACAAAACAAGGCAGACACCACAAAACCACTTTAGTGACATAATAATTTATTATTAAAAACAAACCTTGCCTAACTATAGATGATGTTTACCAATATTGCTCAACGGTAATATGCCCGGGTGAGGCTCTACGATTTCGTTGTAAACCACGGCTATTTAAAAGCGCTGTTGTATCCTTAACCATTTGTGGATTGCCGCATATCATCACTTGGCTGATGCTTGGATTGAGCGCAAGACCAGTAAAACTCTCAAGCTCACCTTCGTCTAACAATTTGGTGATGCGTCCACTTAAGCCTATGGTTGAGTTCTCTCGGGAAACGACAGGGACATACTGAAAGCCTGTTTGTACCGCTTTAATATCAGCGATTAAACTTTGATAAGTCAAATCGATATTGTGTCGTACCCCATGAACTAACACCACGTAGTTAAATTTATCCCAGACCCTTTCATCAGCTAATATAGACAAAAATGGTCCTATCGCAGTCCCCGTGCTCAGCATCCATAACTGTTCGCTTTTAGGCACTTCATCAAGGGTAAAATAACCTGAGGGTTGGCTATCAACCCAAATGTCATCGCCAACTTTAAGCGTTGCGAGTGGAGGCGTTAGCTCACCGTCTTCGACTTCTATAAGATAAAATTCATGATAGGCAGCATGAGGCGGGTTAACAAAAGAATACGCTCGCGCAATCCGTTTACCGTCAACTTCCAATGCAAGCTTGGTGAATTGACCAGCAGTAAATGGCTGAATTTTCGCATCTACTTTGATGGAGAACAGTTTATCAGTCCACCAAACCACGTCTACTACCTTTCCCTTTTCCCAGTTAGCCATGCTTGATCCCTTTTCTTTTAATTCCTTTTAAACTAGGAACAAAGCAACATTTTGTCAATTTGAGGGACTACACCAACGTTTTCCCAATTGAACCGGCAACTGATACTGCGTTTTATTTGAAACAGAAGGTTTGATGGATAAATGAAGCCGCTCTATCAGTTCAGCAACTTCATCTTGATAATCTGCTTCCATGACAGCCGTAATATCAAGAAACGCCTTTTCAAATTGTGTTTGAGTAATTCTTTGGCGTTGAAATTGCGCAGACACATGCATGAGATCTATCCAGTTACGCCCAAACAACTCTACATTTTCTATGATGTCACCGTGTAATGCGTTGTAAAACCGGTCATAAGTTATCCAATCTGAAGACAATAAAGCGGCGAAAAGAATGTTGTGTTTTACCTTGATAGCACCTGTCATGTCTTCCTCACTTTGATAAAAAGACAAAGAGCGCAGGTATGCTTTAATTGCTTCGGCGTAGCGAGATTCAAAAAAGAGGATGTTACCTTCAAGCATTCGCTTTACCCCCTTACCACGACTACCAATCTTAGATTCATCGATTGAATCGAGCAGCGCTAGAGCTTCGCTAAACTTCTTCTGTTTTATGTAAACGATCACCGTGTTCACATTCAGCTTGATTGCGTTTTCAGGTGATGGGTCAAGCCGTTTTGCACATTCATAGTGCCAAAGTGTTTGGTCGAGTTGCTCGTTATAAATATAAATACCGCCTAATGCGAGTAGTGCATTGGCTTTTATTTCCCCATTTAGCTCATCAAATTTAGCGTCTGTCATTGCCTGTGTTATTTTAGGGATGTCTTCTAATCGGTTGGCTCGATAGGCTGCAATCAGCGCTAAGCGATGTATCGCTATCGCTCCTTCACTCTCATTTTCATCAATGCGTTTCACAAGACGTTCGTACTCCATCATCGCTTCACTCGGGCTGGTGTAAACGAGCCTCTTTAAAATGAGCCATGTCACTGTGTGATACATGTGCCGAAAGATTAATAGCAAACGTCAATAAAAGCGGAAGCGACATAAATAACCATGAACTAAACAGGGTTATTTCATCTTAGCGTGGATTGAAGACAAAAAAAAGCCACACGATGTGCGGCTTTTTGGGGTGTGATTCGCGTTGTTTTAGGCGTGTCTCCAAAACTCTGCGATTACGTTACCAAGGAACAGTGTCGTTTTGCTGTGCAAAACCAAGACCGTTAGATTGACTCTAATGCAATCTTAACCATCTCATTAAATGTACTTTGACGTTCTTCAGCTGGTGTTGCTTCGCCTGTAATTACGTGGTCGCTTACAGTAAACAAAGCCATTGCTTTGGCACCATATTCAGCTGCGACACCGTAAAGACCCGCCGTTTCCATATCTACGGCCATAACGCCTAGTTTATCTAGTTGTTGGTAGAACGAGCCATCAGCTTGATAGAAAGTGTCCGTTGTAAACACGTTACCTACTTTCGCCTCAATACCTAAACGACGCGTCGCGTTCACGCCATTTTCAAGCAAACCGAAATCGGCAATGGCTGCAAAATCGTAACCACGAACACGTGCGCGGTTTACGTTCGAATCCGTGCTTGCACCTTGTGCGAAGATAACGTCACGAATTTTAACGTCTTGGCTAATACCACCACATGTGCCGATGCGGATAAGGTTTTTCACGCCATACGTTGCAATGAGTTCACGAGCATAGATAGACATTGATGGAATACCCATACCTGAACCCATCAAGCTCACTGGCTTACCATTGTAAGTACCTGTAAAACCAAACATGTTGCGTACGCCGGTCACTTGACGAGCATCTTCCAAAAAGTTCTCCGCAATATATTTCGCGCGTAATGGATCACCAGGCATCAATACTGTTTCAGCAAAATCACCTAGATTCGCGTTAATATGAGGCGTACTCATTGTTCGTTTCCTTTAATTAAGCTTTCTTTAGTAAAGGTGCAAAACCTTCACCGTATTCAAGCGCAGATAAATTAAACCACTGGGCAAGGGTTTGACCTATGTCTGCAAATGTTTCTCTTTCACCGAGTGCTACTGGCTGCATCCCTTTCACATAGGCCACTACTGGTACGTACTCTCGAGTGTGATCTGTACCAGCCGCCGTTGGGTCGCAACCGTGGTCAGCAGTAATAATGAGTAGATCATCATCTCTCATCTTGCCAAGTATAGTCGGTAAATAGTCATCGAACGTTTTTAATGCTTCGGCATAACCTACAGCATTACGGCGGTGACCGAATTTTTCATCAAAATCAACAAGGTTTGTAAATATGATGGCATTGTCTGTAATCAAGTCCATCACTTCACTGGTTTTCGCAAGTAAGTTTTCGAGACCCGGCGCCTTGAACTTTTGCGTAATCCCTTGATGAGCATAGATATCGGAAATCTTTCCGATACTAACTACTTCGCCACCGGCTTCTGCCAGTTTATCCAACACCGTAGGTGCAGGAGGCAATACTGAGAAATCTCGGCGATTACCTGTACGTGCGAAGTCCGCTTTGCTCGAACCTAAAAAAGGCCGCGCTATCACTCGTCCTATATTTAAATCATCAAGCAGCGCCCGTGCGATTTCGCATACTTGATAAAGTTTTTCCAGTCCGAATGTTTCTTCATGCGCGGCCACTTGAAAAACGCTATCAACAGAGGTGTAGCAAATAGGCATGCCTGTTTTTACATGCTCCTCACCTAGCTGTTCTAGAATTGTTGTACCTGATGCATGACAATTTCCTAAGATCCCAGGAATGCCTGCTCGTTTACACAATTCGTCAACGAATTCTTGTGGGAAACAAGGTGTCGTGTTAGGGAAATACCCCCAATCAATCAGTACTGGTACACCTGCCATTTCCCAATGACCTGATGGTGTATCTTTACCGCTTGAGAGGCTCTTTCGCGTAGCCATACGCTCCGATTGGCGCTTGTCTATCTGAAATCTCACACGTTTCTTTTCCAGCAGCTTCACATGCATCCATCAAACCTAAACGGCTTAAATTTGGCAGCGAAAGTGCGACTTGTTTCTCTGCTTTATACGCAGCTAATAAATGAGCAAGTGTATTGGCACCTACGTCACCAAACTGTTCGGCATCTGGTGCAGCCCCTATACCCAAGCTGTCCGCCATTAGAATGATTGCTCTAGCCATACCTTACCTCTTGCTGCGAATTCAGTGTTCAGTCTTTTCACTGCAACTCCGATGTTGGATACTTTATTGATACGTAAATTTATCGTACAGGACATAAGTCCTCCGTAATAAAAGCATAATAAAATTCAATTAACCCTTGTACCTAGTGATTTGTCCACAGCGGACATAAGTCCTGTTTCACATCAAATAAACTCGTTAAATTTGCTCCCTAAGCGAGGCAAAAGAGATTATTCGTGTCTTTTTTGTTATTGTGATCTCCATCAAGAACAACTGCTGGGTGTGAACTTTAGTGACACGAACTATTATAGCCATAGCTGGCGCTTCTGCGTCGGGCAAATCCTTGTTTAGTCAAACGATCTACAATGAACTAGTTGCGGAGCTGGAATCAGGCGCAATTGCCGTTATTGAAGAAGATGCCTATTATAAAGATCAGTCGCATCTGCCGTTTGAACATCGTACTCAAACGAATTACGACCATCCCGATGCATTCGAGCATGATTTGCTGCGTCAGCACCTAGAACAGCTGCGTTTAGGTCAATCCGTTGAAGTACCAACGTATGACTATACTCAGCACACGCGCAGTAACAAGACACGTACAGTAAACCCGGCAAAAATTTTAATTGTCGAGGGCATTCTGTTATTAAGTGATCCTGCGTTGAGTGAAGTGTTCGACATAAAAGTATTTATTGATACGCCTTTAGACATCTGTCTTCTACGTCGAATGCAGCGAGACATTGAGCAGCGAGGGCGCAGTATTGCATCTGTGGTTGATCAATATCAGGCAACAGTACGCCCGATGTTTTATCAATTTATTGAGCCTTCAAAGCATAATGCTGACCTGGTCGTAACCCGTGGTGGTATGAATCGCGTTGCGATTGATATTATTAAAAGTAAAATAAAATATTTACTGCAAGAATAAAACGGGAACTATTCAGCATGACAACAATAATGAGCCTAGTGGGCATGGCAGTGCTCCTTGGCATCGCTTTTACGGCGTCCACAAATCGTAAAGCGATTAACCTACGCACCGTTGGTGGTGCGTTTTTAATGCAAGTGTTTATCGGTGGCTTTGTCCTCTTTTTTGAAGCCGGTAAAAACACACTTGCAGCAATGTCGAGTGGTGTTTCAGCCGTAATCGGTTATGCCAACGACGGTATCGGATTCTTGTTTGGCGCTTTGAGCAAACAAGACGCGTTAGGATTTATTTTCGCGGTACAAGTTTTACCTGTCATTGTGTTCTTCTCAGCGTTAGTCGCTGTGTTGTATCACTTGGGAATTATGAATTGGATAATCAAAATTCTCGGTGGCGGATTGCAAAAACTATTGAATACGTCTCGTCCAGAGTCACTTTCAGCGACAGCGAATATCTTTGTTGGTCAAACTGAAGCGCCTTTAATTGTAAAGCCGTTTATTCCAACAATGACTAAGTCTGAACTTTTCGCCGTAATGGTGGGTGGTTTAGCAACAGTAGCGGGTTCTGTTATGGCAGGCTACGTCACAATTGGTGTTGAACTTAAATTCCTCATTGCGGCAAGTTTTATGGCAGCACCAGGTGGTTTCTTAATGGCTAAAATGATTGTGCCAGAAACGGAGAAACCAAAAGAGAATTTAGCGGAAGTCGATAGCGGTGACGACAAACCCGTCAATGTTATCGATGCTGCAGCAGCAGGGGCTTCAAGTGGTATGCACCTTGCGTTAAATGTTGGCGCAATGTTACTTGCATTCGTCGCACTAATCGCACTGCTAAATGGCATGTTAGGTGGTATTGGTGGTTGGTTTGGACACCCAACACTAACATTGCAAGAAATTTTAGGGTACGTTTTTGCTCCAGTTGCTTGGGTCATCGGCGTTCCATGGTCAGAAGCCCAGATTGCTGGCAGCTTCATCGGCCAAAAACTAGTAGTTAACGAATTTGTTGCCTACTTAGACTTTATTAATTATCGCGATACGTTAAGCGAGCACACACAAGCGATTGTCACATTCGCGTTATGTGGATTTGCTAACTTATCATCGATAGCTATTTTACTAGGCGGACTGGGCGGTATGGCGCCAAGTCGTAGAAAGGATATCGCGCGCTTAGGAACTCAGAGCAGTGTTGGCAGGGTCAATGGCTAACCTCATGAGTGCCGCAATTGCAGGTTTCTTCCTCTCGCTAGCTTAGAAACTTAACGAGATAAGCCACGTAGTTGCAAAACAATTGGTTGGTTGCTTTAAGGGGTTAAAGTGACCACACTAACTTGAACGATACTTCACCAAAGGGCCGCAAGGCCCTTTTATCGTTTCTGCACTCTGAACATTCCTTTTTTTATTGATTTGTTGTGCCACCGCTTTCACATAAGCTCTAATTGCAACCCCCCCGAATCAACTCACCTACTCCACACCGACTTGTTTGTAACCTTAAAAGACACGTAAAATAGCGTGCCATCCGACATCGAAATTGGGAATAAAGCACCCAAAGCCCAATTCATAGCGCGACCAAAGGACAGACATGAATTACATTATTTTATCGGACATACATGGCGACACGAGTTACTTGAGACAATTTGGAGAAAGATTGCAAGGTCGGGTTGAGTATCTCACCCCCTATTCGCGAATTGATTTGAACACCAAACTACCATCAGAATCCCAATACGAGTTTTTTAAACGCGTTTCCTCTTTAGATGTTTACTTTGAATCAGCATTAAACAAATTAAAACAAAGTCACAGTCCAGTTAGCGTAATTGGATTTAGTGTCGGTGCGACAGTGGCTTGGCGTTTAGCAGCGCTAGACCTGCCTACATTGAATCAGTGCATTGGTGTGTTTGGTTCGAGAATTCGAGATTACCTTTACATTAAACCGGTAAAGCCCACCGTTCTCCTCTTCTCAAACGAAGAACATTATTTTTCTACCGATGTTTTAGAGTCTAACTTGGTTAAAAAGTTACAACTTGCAATGCCACATGACGACATCAAAACTATTGCCGACGACGGTATTTTATCAAAAACCATCTTTAGCGTTGTAAAACGTTAAACAGCAAGGCAAAAAAATGGCCACTTTCGGTGGCCATTTCTCGTTTTAAACGACTATTTTTGTAGCTTCGCTTTGGCTTCTTCTACTTTAGAAAAGTCCAATCCAAGTTCGTTAACGGCATCTTTGATGAGTGCCGGGTTTTGCATCACCATCATCATCAACTGCTGAAGTTTTTCTTGTGGGATCCCGAGTTGTTGAATAACGCCCATGGCCATCAACGGATTTGCGGTAAGCGTTTCAAACAAAGACTGGATCTGTTCGTCGCTAATGTTGTGCTCTTTTAAAAGGGCTAAAATTGGGTTCATTTCGATTCCTTTAACTGAAAGCCGACTTCATATGAAGTGAATTTACCGGCAACCAAAGTAATTGTTATCATCTATTTTACGATACTCGTTGCCGCCAAGGCAAAAACTGCTGCACTTTCACACCAGTCACAAGCATAACACCCATTATAACTAATACCGCACCGATTAATGTATTTGGCCCGATAGGCTCATTTAAGAACATATGACCCCACATAATACCAAACAGTGGAATTAAAAACGTAACCGTAAGAGCTTGTGCAGCGCCCATCAAATCAATGAGCTTAAAGTATAAAATGTACGCAACTCCAGTACAGATCACACCAAGCGCAATCACCGCCCAAAGTACCGTGTTTGCCTCTGTTGCAGTGGGTATCGGTTGTACAAATAACACAGGAATAACAAGAAAAGTTGATGCCCAAAGGTTACCGTGTGCATTATCGAAGGCCCCAACTTTGGGCGCAATTTTTGTGTAATTTGATGCGATACCATAGCTTAATGTCGCACCAAGTGCGGCCAAGATAGGTAATAGTTCGGAGAAGCTGGGCATACTTTGCAAGTCGACCAACGCAGCAACCCCTAACAATCCACACAAACACCCAAGCAACGTGCGTGCACTGATGTCTTGCTTGAGCCAAACTGACGCAACAATAACTCCCCAGAAAGGTGCTGTGGAATTTAAGACCGACAACACAGAAGCACTTACGTATTGTGCGGCATAGGCAAATAGCAGAAACGGAAGTGCAGAATTAAAAAGCCCCAGAATTAAATAATGTTTAGTCAAACCTTTGTGATTAATCGCCCGTCTAGTTATTAATGCAATGATAGTGAGCGTTAACGCAGCAAATAGTACTCGAAGCTCAATTAAGTATGCTGGACCGAGACTTGGTACTGCAATTCGCATAAAAAGAAACGAACCACCCCAAATCGCCCCGAGTAAAACAAGAATGATAAATCCTAACATTGTTTACTTATCCCAAATAATTTCAGACACACTATGACAGGCATGAGAAATTCAAACAAGCCACTTTTGGCACTTGAAGTGAGGTATCGAAAGAATTGCGAGTTGAACGCATAGGAGTACAAGCAAAATAAGATGCGATGCAAAGAATAAGCAAGATTAGGCAATCAAAAAAGGCACAAATCTATGTGCCTTTTTCATTCTGTATACTTGGTTTAAGAACCCGATTTTACTCAGCGCGCTCAAGCACCGCAGCGTAAAATCCATCACCCTCTGTATTCACGCCAGGTAATAATTTCATTTCTTCAGCAAGCTTAAAATTCGCATTATTTGCTAAAAAGGCTTCGACTTGTGCACGGTTTTCTTCTGGTAAAATGGAGCACGTAGCATAAACCAACTTTCCACCTACTTTACACATTTGGCTATATCGCTGCAGGATTTCACTCTGCAGTTGAGTCAGCTCGAGTAATCCTTGTTCAGATAAATTCCATTTTGCATCTGGATTACGTTTAAATACACCAGAACCTGTACATGGCACGTCGAGCAATACACGATCGAACTTATCCTTTAGCCTTTTTACTGTCTTACTGTTTTTGATCACGCGAGTTTCAATCATGTGAATGCCGGCACGTTTGGCTCTTTTTTTCAGCGTTTGTAACTTATGCTCGTGTATGTCCATTGCAAGAACATACCCTTTATTATTCATCAGAGCGGCTAAATGCAAGCTTTTACCACCCGAACCGCTACACGCATCAACCACGCGCAGGCCCGGACGAACGTCTAGTAATGGCGCAATACGTTGTGAACCTACATCTTGCATCTCAAACCAACCATCTTGGAAGGCTTTAGTTTTGAAGATATTCGCACCTGAATCTACGAGTAACGCATCATCGCCCTCAAGCGTTGTTTGCGTGCGCTCTAATTCCAACTTTTGTTGTAACTCAGCTGCAGAGCCTTTCAACGTGTTACAACGCAAATAGGTATTTGGACGAGAGTTCATCGCTTTTGCGATAGCTGGCCACTTTTCTCCATATTCCGCTTTTGCTTTTTCATGAAGCCATTCAGGGTAACTCAAAAACGCAGATTCACTGGCATCTGCTAAATTTGCTTCAATTCGCTCTACCGTGATGTCTTCGACTTCATCGTAATCTGGCAATGCTTTACCATTCAAAAGCTGAAAAGCAGCCCACATAGCCCAAAGTGAATTTGAGCCAACGGCGGCTTCTAATTTGCGCTTTTGCGACAACATTCCATAACACGTCGTAACGTACTCACCTCGCTCCGCACCATTCCATTCAGGATGATTTCTAAGCGTAGTTTCAATCAGTTTATCTGCGTAAATTTGGTCGGATTCAACGGTAGCAAGTGTTGATAGGATTTGCTCGATTAAGTAGCGATTTGACAATGTGGGACTCTCTGGCGTAGTGCAAAGTGTAAATTGTATATCGACACCCAGAAACCGCAAAGTGGTTTTCACATTTTGAGCAATTCAATACATACACAGAACATATTATGTTGCCTGCCCGCGCAACCTTGAGAAGCCAAAGCTCCTTTGCTTTGGCTTCTCACGCTTTTCTTAAGTTAACTCACTTATTCAGCAACCACTTCCCAAGGACCCCATTGCACTCCAGGTTGCTCACCTTTCGTCCACCACTTTGCTTGGAACAGTTGATTGTTAAAACTAACTTTGTCGCCTTTTGAATAGGCTTTTTCAGCGTTCCACGCGGCAACACCACCAACAGGAGGCTCTTCTTTTGGCGGCTTGATGCTGTCCACCACCGTTACCGTTGGCCAGTTCGCATGAGATTTATAGAAGTTGGTGACACATTTTTCGTAGTCCCCTGGGACTAACGCAGAATATGCCGTTTGATAGCCCACAAGTTTACACTCAAAGGAATAACCTCCTGGACGATCAGCATAATAACCCCAATCCCCTTCCCAGTTTGTGTAAAGCACGTCCGTAGCACCATTCAAGTTTAAACTACCGTAGGGTGTTTGTTGCCAACACGTGTTTTCCTCATCTGTTTCGATTGGGATAGCGTAGTAATTCGCCAGTCCTTCCCAATACCTAATGCGATTTACTGGCTGGCCTTTTGTGCGATTTTGTTCGCCACATTCGATGCCACCATTGATAATGTTGATTGTAGTGCCGAATCCGTGCCCAATGTTTGCATTCAGTTCGCGAGCCGAAGGCACCCAAGTGCGGTCAATAACGTGTAACATTGCGGGCTTTGGTGCTTGAGGTGTTAAGAAAAACCAAATAGCAGAAGCCAAATTGAGCCATGAATCCGCAACTAGCCCAGGATTGTTCAATAGCACCGTCGCATCGCCATCGAACATCGCTTCAGAAAATGCACCGTAGTTAAAATGATAAGACAATTGCTTCGCACCACGACCAAAATATCCTTCCCCGGCTTTGCATGGCCAGCGGCGATTTTGCCAATCATCTTGACCACAACCTGTCGTGTACCCTGCTTGGCCCTCTTTCCAACCCATTTCACGCACATGCACTAACGCTTGTTGCCACTCTTCCAAACCTTGTGGATTATCAGACACGTTATCTTTTGCAATGTGACCCCCTGTCTCCTGCGAGAAGTGTGCAAACGCCGTGACGATAGATTTCTTACAAATTGCGTCTGCGTTACGTCCATCGGTATAGTCGCCACAAAATGCAGGAAACTTACCTACAGCTTTTAAAAAGCGCTCATAGGTGTATTCGGGTGCCGCCATTTGTGTTAAGAAATCCCATTCCATTTGACCAAATACACGTTCCACTCGCTTAACGTTTGCCGGATTGGTTGAAGCACCAATTGTTATTTGATCAACAACCGCATTACTTGCTGTTTTTAATGCATTGGCCCAAACCGCGTACATAGGGTTGAGGGTTTTATCTTTTTCAGCTTGTTGCACTTCTTCTCGAGAAAGTAAGTAAGCGCCCGCATTATCTGGATCTGGTTGAGGATGCATTGCAAGTGCTTGAAAGCTCCCGCAAAGTAACGACGATGCAACTAGCATCGATAGTTTCGTCTTTATCATTTTGTCTTTTTCCTTACATGTTGTTTTTGAGTATTTATTATTACAATCGATTCACATTATTAACTTTATGACATCGCTGTCAAATCCAACCAGTTCAGGTACAGACCTAAAATCAGCAATAAATTAGTACCCATTTAAGGTTAACTGAATGATTTGTATTAAAAATAAGAGTAAGGTTGGGATGGGTTAAAGAGGAAAAAATAATGCAAATAAAACCTTTAACAGAAAACTACTTCGATGAAGTCATTTTACTCGCGAATTTGGTGCATGGAGATAACTATCTCGACATGGACGGCTTACTCGACATGATCCGAAAGGGAACAAAATCCGGTCTGAATGCCTGTTTTGTCGCCGTGGATGATAACGACAAAATCATCGGTTTTAGAACAACCTACGCGGCGACGCAGTGGTCGATAGACAAATGGTGTACTCCAGATAAATGGCCAGTGAATAACGACCTGATGGCGTATTTTAAATGTTCCGCGATTGCCCCTGAAGCACAAGGGCAAGGTATAGGACCCAAGCTACTCGAAGCCTCTATTGATGTACTAAAACAGCAAGGAGCAAAAGCCGGACTTGCTCATTTGTGGATGCAAAGTCCAGGTAATGCTGCGGTGAAATACTTTACCAAAGCCGGTGGGGTTTTAATCAATACGCATCATGACCGATGGCTGCCATTGTGTCTGGAAGACGGTTACGTATGCACCATTTGTGGTAATGAATGTCATTGCCAGGCCGCTGAGATGGCGATTATTTTTGAGCAAAAACAATAATGAATAAGAATTACGATCCAATCTTTGCGAAACACTGCCAAGGCCAAGAATTTGCACCCAGTTATTGGGCGTCAACCATTCCTCTTCCCACGGACACTATCGCTTTGTCAACTTCACAGTCTTTTGATGTTGCCATCATTGGCGGTGGATTCAGCGGTCTGCTCACGGCTTACTATCTTGCAACCGAACATCACCTGGAATGCGCCGTTTTTGAAGCAAACCAAGTTGGGTTTGGCGCTAGTGCTCGTAATGCAGGGTTTGTGCTAAAAGGCTCTGGGCGACTTAGCTACGCACAAATGGCGCAAAAGTGGAATATCGATACCGCTAAAGCAATTTATCACGAGTTTTCAGAAGCGGTTTGCCGGGTTGAGTCTATTATAAAAACTCACCAAATCGACTGTGATCCACAGCCAAAAGGGTACATCAAAATTGCTCACAACCCACAAGCATTTGAAAACTTAAAAGCGCAAGCGGACTTTCTGAAATTACACTTAGGGAGTGATGCCGAGTTTCTGTCGATTGAAGAGTTAAAAGCAAATTACATGGATAACCAACAAGCATTCGGAGCACTTCGACTGCCAGATGGATTTGGTGTGAATCCATTAAAATTGCTACTGGGTTATCGCAGCTTAGCGCAGTCTGTTGGCGTTAAAATTTTTGAACACACTCTTGTTACTGATGTTCATGATGCAAGCACAGGAGTCACTTTTCGGGCAAATGACCAAACAGTATCCGCTAAAAAACTCGTAATTACAGGCAATGCTTATAACAGCAAAAATACGCATTCAATCATCAACAATCGTTACTTACCCATATTAAGTAGTGTGATGGTCACGAAACCACTAACTCAAGCCGAGTTAGAATCCTGTGGTCTTAAGACGAATCAAGTAACCATGGATACGAGGACGTTAAAGTACTACTACCGATTACTGCCAGATAATCGTTTACTTTTCGGCGGACGAGGGGCAATTTTTGCCAAAGATAGAGATAAGCCTTTTTACCTTAATAACCTAAAGCGGGGTTTAAGAGAATGCTTTCCATCCTTGGGCGATAAAGACCATGAATATTATTGGCATGGTTACATCGCTGCAGCAATGGATGATATGCCGCACGTAAATGTGGTTGGCAATGTGGGCTACATTTTAGGTTATTGCGGCGCAGGTGTGTCGTTCAGCGCGCAAGCAGCCTACCGCTTAGCGCAGCAACTTGCTGGCGTTGACGTCCCCAACGTACCGTTATACAACACGGGTTTACCTTATCTGCCTTTTCCTGCACTAAGGCGATTTGGTCAATGGGGTTATTATCAATTCGCTCAGATAAAAGACCAGTATTTTTAGCCCCAATTGATAAAAACCAAATATGAATTCAACAAATTAATAACTTTGGTCGGTTGTGCTTTTTGTTCCCTTTGCTATACCTTAAAGCACAACTTGCCAGTGACGGCGGCTATGTTTAACGTACTTAAAAAATCAATTACGCTGTTGGCGTTAGTTATCTCAGTAGTTAGCAATGCTTTTGCAAATAGTGCTAGTTTGTCTGTTGCAGTCGGCATTGAAAATTATGATTTCAAACCATTTTTTAATGAATTCACGCACAAAACAGGCATCCAAATTGAAGTGATGGCCTTTGAAAATAACGAACTAAAATCCCAACTGCTACAAAAAGCCAATTCCGCTTCGTTACCGGATGTCGTCATTGTTCCCTCTGATTATTTGGGTTTAGAGCAACTGCAATTTTCAACGATTCCAGACAACTGGCTAAATCAGGCACTTAATCCCAAAGCGCGAGAAAGTACAAAACATGGTTCTGGTTACAAGGGGATCCCTTTTATCTTTGGCAATCATCTGCTGCTGTATTACAACAAAAAGTGGATTAAGGAACCACCGAGGACATGGACTGAACTATTTAATCTTGCGCCAAAATTACCACTAGGTAAGGAGCTTATTGCTTGGAACTACTTTGAAATGTATTGGTTTGCGGCATTTTATAACTCCTTTGATGAGCCACTAATCCGCGCTGGGTATGCCACTATTGATCCAGAAGCGATGATCTCAAGCCTACTGATGTATGATGAGCTGAAACAAAAATCCCATTTAGACATTGAATGTAATTACAGCTGTATGGTGGAAAAATTTGAATCAGGAAATGTCGCCATGGTGATTAATGGCTCATGGATATTCAATAAATGGATGGACAAAATGGGCGAAGACATTGGCGTCGCGAATTTACCCGCATATCATACAAGACCCATGCGCTCGTTCTATTCTCCTCATGTTATTGCTTTTCCTAATGAGGGCATTGAGGGCAAAAAGAAAGCATTACTCAAGGCCTTTTCTCAGTTTATACAATCTTCTCAAGTTCAAAATCAGGTCTGGGCGCGCCTTCATACTTTACCGGTTCGACAAGACACACTAGATAAATTGTCCCATAATGACAGCAATTTACAATTGCTCATCGATGGCTTAGAGAATACAGTAGCCTTACCAAATGATACGGCTATGGCGTATGTGTGGGAAGCCATGCTGAAAGGGATCACCCGATATGAAGCTGGAATTATGAATGCAGCCCAAGCAGCGGATTACATGCAGTACGTTACAAACAAGTCAATAAACCATGCAAAACAAAAGCATAGCAACTGAGTTTAAGCTGAAAATAGGCGGATTTATATTACTGCTCTTTACCGCGGAGATATTCTATTTTGCTTATGCTTCCTACAAACAAGCAGAAGACGTTGCCATTGAAAACGTCTCTCGGCGCGCCTATGGTCTTAAGTACGATATTAAAAACCAAATTACCGAGCTGAGTTATTTGCTCGTCCCGTTGATGGACAACAAAGTTCTCGCAGATTCGCCCAATAATTTGCTCTATACCCAATTTGCTTTAAAACAGCTTACCGATCTGGTTAAAGACAATAGCCTGGTAAAAAGTGCCTTTATTGCTGATGGTTCGCCTTACATTACCGATGGTTATCCATTGCATACCCTACGCTGGGGCATTACTGAAATCTCGCAGCTCAGCGAAGACATTATTTTGTCAAAAAAGCCTAACTTAGGTATTCGTGCCATCATTTTCCCACCTCAACAATTACAAGATGCCAATTCTGAAAATGGAAAATTGCTGTTTGTTATCCCGCTTCGTGAAGCGCTTCAATCGCTCGTACGGCCTTATCGTTATACAGGCGCTCTATTCGTTGAAGTCGATTTGGATGCTGTTATTGCAAATGCCTCGCATGAAAAAAGCAACCTAAGCGAACACTTAACCATCGAATCAAACCAGCAAGTGTGGTTTGAAAAAGGCAAGCCATTTACCGACAGTTTTTCGCAATCCATCAGTCTTTTTGAAAATACAGATAATACTTGGCCGAACGCCACGATTAATGTGCAACATTCAAAAAGTATTTATACTGAACGCTTTGTACATTCTCTTTACTTAACGGTATTCATCAGCATCATTGATTTGTTGCTTGTTGTATGGTTTTTGAATTACTTCGGTCGACGTTTAATCCAGCCATTGAAACGCTTAGAAAAGCAATGTCACGATTTTTCCACTGGCAACTTTAAGAAATCGCAAGATGCTGTGCATTTTAGTGAACTGCAAACTTTGCAAGATACCTTCAATGACATGGCCGACAAGCTTGATGAACATGTATCGAATTTAAGGCTGGCAAAACAAAAGGCCGAACTTTCTGAGCAAGCGAAATCACTGTTCTTAGCGAACATGAGCCACGAAATTCGCACACCGATGAATGGAATTTTGGGCACATTTCAACTGCTTGCTGAGGTTGAACACGATCCGGAAAATAAAGAACTCGTCGATACAGGTCTGGTTTCAGCCAAATCGTTATTACATTTACTCAACGACATTTTAGACTTTTCCAAAATGGAAGCAGGGAAGTTATCATTTGAATACGTTGTCTATGATTTAAAACTCCTTTTCGAAGAGGTGTGCATCGAGTTCAAGGACGTTTCTAAAAACAAACAAGTTCCAATCAAGCTAAATGTCGATGAAGACTTTGAAGTTTTACGCAAAGTTGACACACTTAGGATAAAACAAATTCTTCGGAATCTCTTATCTAACGCCCTGAAGTTCACGCACGAAGGTGACGTCAGAATTTCACTCAAGGGCACAGAAGAAAAAGTAGAATTCTCGATACAAGATTCTGGCATCGGGATGTCTGAAGCTCAGCTCGGACGATTATTTAATCGATTTTCGCAGGCAGACACGTCTACCACTCGAAAATATGGCGGCACAGGCCTTGGTCTTTCTATCATCAAGCAACTTATTGAACTGATGAATGGCGAAGTAACGGTGCAAAGTGAAGAAGGTAAAGGGACGACGTTTAAAGTATGCCTGCCATTCAAACGCGAAACTCAACAAGTTAAAAAAATAGCTGATGCAGTTGTTCCTCCAGACTTAACAGGAAAAACGCTGTTACTCGCGGAAGATAACAGAATCAACCAAACCGTATTCTGCGCAATGGTCAAAAAGACAGGAGCGGAGATTTTGATTGCCAATGACGGTGTAGAAGCCGTTGCTATCGCCCAAAAATATTATGTTGATGCTATTTTCATGGACATACAAATGCCGAATTTGGACGGTGTTGGCGCGTGTAACCAACTTATCGAACAAGGCTTCAAGAAACCGATTATTGCATTAACCGCAAACGTTATGGCGAAAGACGTCGAGTATTATTTAAACAATCACTTTGCAGACTGCGTTGGTAAGCCAATCGAGATACAAGCACTCTATAAATCTATCTATAGTCATATTCCGACAAGCTCTTAAAGCACCACACGGCTTTTGGCGTCATTCGTCTGAGTTAATTGGTCATCTAGGAATAGATTCACCAAAGGATTACGAGGCTCATCATTTGAAAAGTGTCAACGCTAATTAGGATGGGTCACATAAATCAAAAAAGGGCTTCCGTGTGAAGCCCTTTTGTTTTGAACGACTACTGTTCTTTTTTCGTTTGGTGCTTTTCAAACCACCACAAAATATATTCAACTTTCGTCAGAAGATTTGATGGACGCGCAGTAATGCCGTGTGAAGCATCTGGGATACGGACCATTGCACTTTCTACGCCTTGTAGTTTCAGCGCTTGATAGAATTGTTCTGTTTCCGATATCGGCGTTCGGTAGTCCGACTCTCCAGTCAGTAGCATTGTCGGTGTCTTTACATTGCCTACATAGCTGATTGGCGAACGCTTCATATAGTGTTCCATGTGATCCCAAGGTTTACCTGGGAACCAATAATCACTAAAGAATGGGTATGCGTCTGCCGTCAGTACAAATGAATACCAGTTAATTACTGGTTTTGCGACCACCGCTGCAGCAAAGCGATCGGTATGCCCTACCGTCCAAGCAGTTAGCACGCCACCACCCGATCCACCTGTTACAAACAGTTTGTCTTTATCTATAAACCCTTTAGCTAACATGGTGTCAACACCCGTCATTAGATCATCAAAATCATTGCTTGGGTAGTTATGGTGGATTGTTTGCGCAAACTTCTTGCCATATGAATCACTTCCTCGAGGATTCATATACAGTACAACGTAGCCTTTTGCTGCCATTAACTGAAGTTCAGAAGCAAAATGAGGTCCGTAGTTAGCGACTGGCCCACCATGGATCTCTAGAATCATGGGGTATTTTTTGGTTGCGTCGAACTCGGGTGGATAAACAACCCAGCCTTGAATATCCAGTCCATCGAATTTGGATTTCACCCAAATTTCTTCAACGTTGCCAAGCGTAATGTCAGCAAGTGCATCGTCGTTCAAGTGCGTAAGGCGCTTAACTTCACCTTTGTCAACAACAGCGATATCAGCAGGACGCTGTGTATCGGCTAGCGTAATCGCAACTATACCACGGTCACTGACATCAAAGTCACCGCCAGAATAAGGTCTTCCAAAGGATGTGCTGCCTATCTGTTTTGTTACAACAGAGAACTTACCTTTTAGCTTTTGTACGCCTAGAGACGTTTGCCCTTCTGTATCATATTCAAGGTAAACAGCATTACTGTTCCCCGCCCATTTAAGTCGACTGAAGTTTCGGTCTAGTTCTTCACCGTAAGCTTCTGTTTCACCAGACTTTAAATCCATTACATACAATAGATTGTTTTCATAGTTTGTTTGTTTGTCATCATGCCCTAAATAGGCTAGGTAGCGCCCATTTGGTGATACTTCAGGGTAACGATCTGAACTTCAAACGCGACGTAATCGCGGTAATTTCCTTTGAATCCATATCAAGCGAGTAGATTTCGTCGTTTGTTGGTTTTAACGCGTTATTTTCACGTCGATTCGCACTGAAATAGAGCGTTTTACCGTCTCGACTAAAACTGACCTTACCACCGTGGTCATAGTCACCAGAGGTCAATTGTCTCGCATTTCCACCATCCGCACTAATCCAGAATAAATGCTCAAAACCTTGGTCTAGATAACCCATTCCATCTACACGATAATAAACATCGTCTATAAACACGGCTGGTTTCGCCCACGTAGCCCCTTCTGGCTTACCCGCTACATGAACGGGTGTTTTACTCGCCTTAGGTACGAACATACTAAACACAAGACCAGTTCCATCAGGCGTCCAAGTGACTTTTCCCGGTGATTGTGTAAGATTCGTTAGCTTTGCAACTGCGTTGGTTTTCAGCCATTTAATGTACACTTGTGGGCTTCCATCGCGTGTCGAAATAAACGCTAGTTTATCCCCTTTTGGTGATAAAACCGGTGCGAAATCTCGGTGCACGCCCGACGTCACAGGCAGCATTTCACCGCTGGTATTATCCACTGACCAAATATTACCGACTTTCTTATCCGTTTTGATGTCCATCCGATTGCGAACGAAATAAGTCGTTTTACCATCATTACTAATGTCGACTTGGCTTGCGTACTCGAGATCAAATACATTAATCGGCTTCAGCGACTCTGCTTGTGTAGTGAAACTACACGCAGCACTGACGAGCGCCAAGGTAAATAGACGTTTCATTGTTCTATCCTGCTTGTTATTGTTGATGTTATCTAACTACCTATTTACTTTTCACACCAGCTATTTGCGATGTAAACAAGAAATTATAGTGTTTCAAAATTTGTCTGGATAACGTTCAAATGTGGGTAGCTCGAAAATACATTCTGTCCATTTTGCTTTTGAGTCCGTAAATATGCGGTCATCAGGGTCAAACGCAATCTCATCGACCAAAGAACCCGCAGGAACAACAAGGAACGTACCGGCTTTATTTAAATACGGTACTGCGCCTGCGCAATTCTGGCAAAACTGCTTTGCAAATGACTTTGCCTGTGCGAGTTCAAAACGTTTAATTTGCTCCTCACCACAGACCCATTTAATTGCTTCAGGCTTTGTAAACACGTTCGCCGCATGCGCTGACCCCGTGCTGTGACGACATCGACTGCAATAGCATAAATGAAAGGAAGAAGCTTCGCCGTTCAATTCATATTTGACTTGCCCGCAAAGACACTGGCCGCGTGTTGCGTTAAACACTTTTAAGTTATCCATAATGTTCCTACTATGTATTTATCTGACCAAAACGATTGATTATTTTTGCTATTCAATTACTTGGTTATGACTTACATTTAAGATAATTACAATGCTGAGTTTATCGAATGCCGAGCAATCCGACCGCTTATCAACAAAACCTTAAAACACTTTCAGACCGTCTAGTTGCAATTCAACAGCCAATTCGAATTCTAGATGCCATAAAATGGCCCCCACATTGGCGTGAAGAGTTTTTTGCGAAAGGGGAGAAAACACCGCCACCTGCTGACAAAGCGTATTACCAGTCAATTCCATTAGACTTTGACTTAAATACAGTTAAAGGTGAGTTGAAAAGCTTATTAGCGGACATAAAAAAAACGCTAGGTAAAAAAGATGCGCTCGGATTGATATTGCAAGACACAACACAGCAGTACTTGCAGGTCATGGACTTAATTAAGGACCGGGGCACCACTGGGTTTATCGATCACAGTCGCGCATTATATGGGTCCGCGCACGACCATTTGATTGGCGATCGCCGTTCGCTAAAAGAGGTGGGGGAACATCTTTGTGGCATTTTCCACTTACCCGCAGCAAAACACATTTCGTTCGCCCAACCGAAATTGTACGATGCACCGAAAAGCGTCGAGATCCTGCAAAGTAAATTGGATACCTACTTCACCCGTCATAATGTTCAAGTCAAGCTATCTGATGGCATAGTGTCGGATGCTGCTGCCGGTGGTGACAGCATTAAACTCAACTCCCGCTCGTCATTTTCAGATCGAGATTTACGCGTGCTGGAGGTGCATGAAGGCTGGGTCCATGTTGGTACAACCTTGAACGGTCGCGCTCAACCTTATGCTACGTGGCTTGGTGTGGGGTCTCCGCGCATCGCCGCACACCAAGAGGGGCTTGCCGTGCTTATGGAAACACTCACCTTCGCTAGTTTTCCAGCCAGAGCAAGAAGGATCAGTGACCGTGTTACTGCTATCCACATGGCAGAAGAAGGTGCAGACTTTTTAGATGTTTACCGTCACTTTGTGAACGTTGGACTCAGTAAAAATGACAGTTACGCCGTTGCTCAGCGTGTATTCCGAGGCGGTAGAGTCGATGGCGGTTCGGCCTTTACGAAAGATCTCTCGTACGTCAGAGGTTTCGTTGAGAACCTCAATTTTATTCACAGCGCCATTTCTGCAGGCCGCCCAGAACTCATTCCAATGTTGTTTGTTGGTAAATTGAATTTACACGATATTCCGGCTCTCTATGGCGCCTATTTAGATGGGACAATTGAGGCGCCAATGTATGTTCCAGATATGTTTAGCGATTTGAACGGACTCTATGTCTGGTTTGGGTTTGCAAACGGCATGCATTTAATTGACATGAAACGAGTGCAAAATCACTTTATTGACTTGTTTAAAGATATACCTAAAGTGTGTCCAACGACGATGAGTCTCAACGGCGGTTCAAGATATCGAATGGTAAGCGCATGTTTTGTCGGATGAGAAGGCGCTTTTCTTATCCGACGCTTAAACGTGTTCTTGAATAGGCTACTTTTGGTATCGAGCAAGAAACAGTTTCACGGTTTCAAGCACTAAATAATCAACATTGAGTCTCATCTTTGCTCGAAATACCATAAAGCAGAGGGTAGAACAGCAACGATTTGAGCTGATAAACAAATTGCTTTGCAGCTAACGACACATCGTCGACAGTTAACACCTCCGCTTTCACCGCATCGGACAGAAACTGTTCAAAAAATCGCAAACACCCGACAGACTGACCATTTAACGAGTTTGCTAAGTTGGCGTCTTGCAACATCTGCATAAAAGCAACTTTCGCTATTTTTAAAAACGCTGGCGACGTCAACAATTCGACTTCTTGTGCTGCTATCTCCATTAACTGTGATTCAATCGAGCAATCCGAGGTAAACTGAAATTGTTTACCTTGATCAACTTTAGCGAACATGGCTTCTAATACGGCCTGAAACAGCTCAGCTTTGGTTGCAAAATGATTATAAACCGTGCGCTTCGAAACCTCGGCAAGCGAAGAAACCTGATCCATACTCGTCGCTTCAACGCCTTGCGATGCGAACAATGATTCAGCCGCGGTAACTATTTGCAATCGTTTTTTCTCAGAAAGTTTCATCGTGTTTCAAGGTCATAGGGCTAATTTCGTTAACCCTATAATAACCGAAACACACAAAAGTTACACTACACAGTTTACTTTTATAAAAAACAAAGTAAACTGCACAGTGTAGTTTACTTTGTGGTAGATTTTATGAAACGCATCACGTGGTTAGTTTTTGCAGCATTCGGCATTGGAGGTGGATTTATGATTAACAATTTAAATGCTCAAATTGATGAAAGCACTTTGACATCTCAACACCATGAGAATGGTAAATTTATTAATGAAACGCCAACGGCTCCAACTACTTTAGCAAAAACACTCAAAATCATGTGGCGTTATATTCGCGAGAACCGTATAGATACAGAGCCTAATCAAGCATTGCCAATGAAAGTGGTTTCAAGAGATTTACTCGATGGTTTATCGAACTCAGAGATCCACGTGATCAAATTAGGTCACTCTTCGTTCATTTTGAAAGTGTTAGGTGAATACTGGTTACTTGATCCTGTCTTTTCAGATAGAGCTTCACCTTTTAGTTTCATTGGTCCAAAACGTTTTCAACCCACACCCATTAGTATTGCCAACTTACCACCAATCGATAGAGTCCTGATTTCACACAACCATTACGACCATTTAGACAAAAATGCGATCATTGCACTTAAGGAGAAGGTTAAACATTTCTATGTGCCAATGGGTGTGGAAGGTGACTTAAAGCGCTTTGGTGTTGATGAAAATAACATTTCATCATTCGATTGGTGGCAATCGACTTCGTTAGGTAACTCAATGGTTACGTTTACGCCAACTCAGCACTTTTCGGGCCGAGGATTATCTGATGCTAACACAACTCTTTGGGGTTCATGGGTCATTGAGGCGAACGGTCAGAAACTCTTCTTTAGCGGAGATTCCGGCTACTTCAATGGTTTCAAAGAAATTGGTGACAGATTCGGTCCTTTTGACCTTACGTTAATTGAAACGGGCGCATACGATAAAGACTGGCACGACATTCACATGACTCCTGAAGAAAGTGTTCAGGCGCATTTAGATTTGCGCGGTCAAGTCATGATGCCTATCCACAATGGAACGTTTGATTTGGCATTTCATGCCTGGTACGAACCTCTCAATCGTGTATCCGCAGCAGCAGCTCAAGAACACGTTGCGCTGTGTACACCAATCGTAGGTGAAACGGTAACGCTAGGAAAAGCGTATCCAACCACGCCATGGTGGAAATAACAACCGTTCACTTTCACGGTCTTATGCGCGGTTTTTCCGCGCATTTTCGTGAAATTGTTTTTTACATCAAATTAGTGATTACATCAGATTAGTGATTACATCTGGTGATTTCGACATGAAATTTTTAAGCGACAAGAATAAAGCGGACGGAAGCGCATCCAATTCATACCAAACCCATTGCAAACATTTATGTGGCTCCAGTATCTGGGCTTCTTGCCCCTCTGAAACCTCTGCATGCACAAATACCGTCACATAGTGCTTACTATCGCTGGCGAAAACGTCGTTGCTAAAACCAAGCTCGGTTACTTCTTTCACAATGAGACCGGTTTCTTCGGCCACTTCGCGTATAGCACACTCCGCAATCGACTCCCCAAATTCGAGATGCCCCCCAGGTGTCGCCCACGTGTGCGCACCATGAGCGCCAATACGTTCACCCAAAAGAATACGGCCATGGCGTACAATCACCACCGCAACGCCAACACGCACTTGTTTGTCATTCATATCGTTACTACTATATTGAAAAGTCTAAAGTTAATTATTCATTTCCAGCAAGTTTTTCTTGCCATTCTAGCCAGGAAACCGTGCGGCCAGGGAATACGATTTTTGAGAACATCCACGTTGATTTTAGCCAAGTTTGTATAACGTCGAACAACGCGTTTTCTAAAGCCATTTGGGATTGTCGAACCCAAAAATAAACTTCGCAATCGAATTCATTGAGCCGGCATGGTTCCACATAAATCGAACCTAAACAACGCGTTCTTTCGCTGTTAAAAATAGAATACGCAAAGGCTTCCTGGCGCTCGAATTCAGCTTGATGAACCGCTAAACTAGCGAGGTTTTCAGCGTAAGTCATTAACTCGTTAGGCCATTGACTATCTGGCCCAAACACCCCTTGTAAATAGCGCGGGTTTTCCATAACAGCGTCATAATCAGCGGCAGCAACACTTGGTTCCAGCGGACAGAAACAAAATTGCGCATTGTTAAAATTAATCGGCACTAAGTGGACATTGAATGAACGTATCATTTGTCTCTCTCATCGGTTTGATGTCGTCGCCAGACTTTATAAAGTATGAAAAGCCCAAGTAGCCCATCCACTGCGCCACAAAACTCAGGCCACCAGCTCGGTGTGCCATTATTAATAAATAGCTGCTCATGAAATGCGTCATAAACTGCATGTCCCAAATATGCGGTGCCGAGTAGAAACAGAAAAGGTCGAGCCGAGAACTTAAATGCAAGTAACGCCGGGATAATAAACCACAGTGAATAAAGTACCTCTTGAATAAGAGCGTCAATATGCAAAACACTGAGCGCAAACACGACATAGTAGAGCGGGAAAGTAGCCAGTAAAATTGGATAATACGTAGACTTTTTCGGGTTCGTAGGGCTTGGGAAACGGGTAACGATAAAAATCGCCACCAAAATGCCGATTATCAATGCCAAAATATTCATGACGAAACAGTCCCTGTTGATTGCGCAATCGCACCTTAGCATAACCGCAGTACTTAAGACCAATTTTCACTGTGACAGGCTTGTAAAAATCAAAAGAATAGTACGCGATTATCAAGAGGTAGGCTCTTCATGACAAACACGTTGAGCAAATTAGACACAGCCAACTGTGTGTCTAATTTGCTCTCTTATCATGGCTTAACGTGCTATCACCGCCTCTGACGGTATAGACATATTGTGGTAGGCGTCTTTTGCCACAATTTGATAGCTCAGTGTTCCTTGCGGCGGCCATTCGTCAACAAAAGATGTAATGTCGCCTGACACGTGCGTGTATGGCTCACCGTTTCGGTAAATAAGGTAAAATTGTACACCCGTGTTATCACTCGCTGGTTGCCATGAAAGGGTAAAACCATATGCTCCATCACTCTGGGACTGAAGCCCTGTCACTTGTGATGGGGCTTCGGAGTCGCCCGCGAAACTTTGTATTATTGGCGTCGTTGCAAGTACATGTTCTTCATCATCGACAGCAACAACATAGAATTCATGAATTTCATGCTGCGAGAGCCACTCAATTGTTTTTGATGTTGACCCATCTGTATGAGCGCGCAGTTGACCATCTACGTAAATTTTATAGTACTTGGTTTGACTTAATTCACTCCATGATAATTTCACGCCATACACTTCTGCAATCGGCTCTGCAGTCAACGCGAATGGTAAACTCGTCACATTCGACATAGCTGAATGATTCTCATAGAGGTCAACAGCCTGAACTTGATAGCTAACCACACCAGATGGTGGCCAAGGATCAGTCCACGATGTGCTCACCCCATCAACATGCGTAAACTGCACACCATTTCGATAGATCAGGTAAAATCGAATTCCCGTATTGTCTGTCGATGTTGACCAACTCAATCGATTGCCGCTCTCAGACAACGGCTCTCCCGACAGGCTAACTGCCGATGGTGCAACAGAATCCCCCGCTTTAGTAACAACTTCATTGGACTGCGCCAAGACTTCCGATGTTTGGCTCACTGCTGTGACGACAAAATGATAATCCACATTCAGCGTTAGCCAGTCATTGTTAAAATGGTTACCTGTTGCATCAACATGGCCGATAAACTCACCATCACGGTAAATATAATATGCAAAAACGTCATTGTTTGTTGCATTCCAAGTAAGCGCGACTCCCCACGTTTCAGGTCTAACTTCCGCGGTTAACGTGATCGGTGTTTGCGGTTCTGGATCGGTTGGGTCTGGATCAGGCGTACCGCTATCATCATCACCATAAATATCGTAATCATTTACATAAGGGGCTTGGGTTTGATTGTACGCGATTGGCGTTTGTGTCGTGCGTTCGCACAGTGACCACCAGCAGGGAGTCTGCTCAATAAAACCTTTCGTTGCGGCAAATTTTGGAGCTTCACTATCTGGTTGTAATTGGTATTCCTTCAATGGAAATGCCCCCCATCGCCCCCACGTTGCCGTGCTCTCGAATACGTTGAATATTTCGCCTCCTTGCTCTTTCCATGTTTGGTAAATAGCACGCATTGCCTGCCCCATTCTTGGGTCACGATTAGCGGGCAAAAATAGTTCGTTGTTTATCCGTTCGCGTTCACCGGAGAGATTGCCAGCAAACGTAATGTGTTGTCCGCCTTCGTAGGCCGTCAGTTTGATACCATGTTTATCCGCAACTTGCTTATTTCGTTTTATAAACTCTGTCGTCATTGCAATTGCGCCATGCTCTGGTGCTTGCGCCCAATCAGGCTCATCGGGGTCATAGGTGCGCAGATAAAGCAGTCCATCATACATTTCTTGAAATAGTTGGCTAAAGCCTTTTTCGGAACTCGTTATCTAGCCAGTCTTGCCATAGAGGCAAATATTTATCTTCATGAAAGTAGCCAGCGAAATACGGCGCAATAGCGACACCATACATGTCTTTAGAACACACATAACCGCCTTCAGTTTGCGCATACAGTGGACAACTCAAGATACGGTCTGTTACCCAATCGTTGGCAACAAAGCCACCCATCATGCACTTAACGCGAGATGCTTGTTCACCGAACTCTGCCTTAAATAATTGACACATTTGCGCGGAGCGCATGCCAAAGTAATTGAGTCGAAATTCAAAATCAGTGACCGCTGCTTGCGGCCATGTTGCCCGGCCTTGCTGCTCCATCCACGTTGCATCAAGCGAATAAGGATAGGCGTTATTCCAAATTTCATTTCCAAGCTCAATGGCAAAAGATAAGTTACCATCGAGTTGGCTTTTGATAAGTTTCGCCATCTCTTTTATGTAGTCGTCGTTCACTCTCGCAGGGACATTGAACCAAGGCTCAGCTTGAACTTTGTTGGCCATTTTTATTGCTGTTTCAAATGGTGCGCCCGTGCCTAATGCCCATGTAGCGTAATTAAATGCGCTTCGAGTTTCCCATGTTTGTTCACCATTGCCGTTGGTGATAAACATATTCAGAAAGCGTAACGAGCCAAAGCGCTTAATGTCTTCTAAAAACAACGGATGGAATGTTTGCGTTTGGTACAAGTACTCAAAAGGTGTGAATGTAGCTTCGCAATCGCTAGGGCGATTTGCAAAGTGGAACGCATCACGGTTACAAATCCCCCCCGGTGAAATAATGCGAATATTACGAAGATAATTGCCGTTGTTGTTTGGATCTGTTTGAGTGATACGCACCATCAACGCGCTGTCTTTTGGCAAATTAAGGATGTCGCGCCCAGGACTTGATAGCGAAGACACTTTGCTCGGACCTATGTACTCCAGTGTCCCCTCACCGTCGTATAACACCACATATCGCCCTGTCGGTGCATGATGATTGTCACCAAAAACAATGCTGGTTACATAACGATATTGAACGGTCTGATCGTCTTCCTTCGGCAGTGACTTTGGCCAACCTTGATCGTCTAAATCCAATTTGTCGTATTCGCCAGTGTGCCATGTTGAACTATTACCTGGTGCCCAGAGGTGGCCTTGACCATCCGATGCTTGCTTCATTACGTCAATCAGCATCCACTGACTTGACCAATAATTAATACCCGTTACGTTGATACCAAGTGGAGATTTATCATTGACCGTTTGGCTTTGCACGTTAATTGATAGACTCATCATTAACAGCAATCCCAATTTGGCGAACAAACTTGCCTTCATATTTTATCCCTTGAACCCTGTAAATTAAGGTTGGTCGAAGTGGCTATTGCCGAACAATATTGTTGTAGCTACATCAATATTAGTCCCCAACTTATCGACCTTGCTTAGGAAAAATGTAACAAGTTTTGTTTCTTTTGCGAGTCCAAAATAAAAAATACGAATAAAGGCTCAATAAAATTTGAGCCTTATAAATCAATAAATTAAACATCACCATTAAATTAAATAGCGAAGTTACAACAAGTTATATTTATTCTATTCAACGTAGTTACCAAGTAACGTAACTCCGCTGTATCGAGCTTGACCTCTCAATAAAATATGCATAATCCCACCCGCTTTACTGTCCAGCACACATTGTTCACGGTTACCTGTTTCAAAAGGGCGGCAATCATAGAGTCCTGTTGTCGGCGGTTTATTCATCCGTACGAAGAGGTCTACATCGCCCGTTCCACCTGAAGTTTGAATCGACACTTGAGTATTGGGCGGCACATCAAAGGTATAACGTATATCCGAGTTTAATCCTCCGGAGAGGTCTGTAACTGGGATACCATTTTGCAAGCAAAGCCCCGTACATACGTCTGTACGACTTCCCACCAGTGCTTTTAATATTGCTCCACTGTACCCTTGATACGCATTAAGCATGACATACCATTCACCTTGCTTTGGATTCGCAAATTCACAGCTTTCATTGTTTCCAGATTGAAAGGGTCGGCAGTCGTAATCGGTTATTGTCGGCTTTACCCCTTGCCTCACATAAAGGTCTGCATCGCCATTTCCACCTGTCAACAAAACCTGCAATGAAGGCTCACTATTGGTTAATGTAAACTTGTAAAACTGCTGCGTATCGCGCAATCCACTTACCGCAATGCCATTATTAAGTGTAAGCTCCGGTATTGGCACATCTGGGTCCGGTGTTTCACCATCAAACGAAAATAACAGATGATTCGGCGAATTTACTTTTAGATCCGTTAATTTGTTTTTCGAGCTTCTGCGAATAAGTTCTGCTTTAATTTCTGGCGGAGACAAATTCGGCTTACTTTCAAGAAGCAGAGCTGCCGCTCCAGCAACATGTGGTGCAGCCATCGATGTACCACTAATAACGTGAGTTGCCGTAGACGACCCTATCCAAGTAGATGTGATGTCGCTGCCTGGTGCAAACACGTCAACGCAACTACCAAAATTGGAATATTCAGCTCGCCTATCAGTGCGCGTGCTGGCACCAACCGTTAATGCCTCTTGTGCTCTAGCTGGTGAATAGTTGCACGCTAAATCATTATCGTTGCCTGCTGCTACGACGAAATTGATACCTGAACGAACTGCCGCATTTACCGCGTCATCTATTGCTTGTGAAATTCCACCGCCAAGGCTCATATTGGCAACGGCTGGTCGGTTCGCGTGTTGCTTTACCCAATCAATTCCAGCAATGACATCAGAATAGGAACCACTACCTGAGCAGTCTAGAACGCGCACGCCAACCAGATTAACGGCTTTTGCTACTCCATAATTGCGTGCACCAATCGTTCCCGCGACGTGCGTACCGTGCCCATTACAATCACTTGCGTCCTTGTCATTCTCAACAAAATCATATCCATGAGTCGCCCGCCCTTGAAACTCGGTATGTCCAACGTTAATACCAGTATCAATCACATAGGCCGAAACACCTTGACCTGTTTCGACGTAATTATAGATGCCATCTAAAGGTAAATTACGCTGATCTATACGGTCTAATCCCCAAATAACTGAGTCCAATAATTCCTTTGATTTTACTGGTGCTACTTGGATTTTCCTGTCTTTTTCAATGTATGCAATGTTTGGGTCATCTCTTAGCTGCTTCACTTGTTGTTGTGTTGCTTGGACAACGAGCGCGTTAAATTCCCCCGAAAATACCCGCGATACCTTTATGCCTAAATGATTTTCCAATTCATTGGACATCATCGTAGTGAGCATTTGGGATTCTTGATGAAGTTGTTTCTTATCATTCTTAAGAACCACAATATATTTATCGTTTATAGCAGCGTGTTGATTGGTCTTAGCGAATGCACTGGTAGACGATGCGAATAACAACGCAACGGGATAAAGCATGTATCTATGCTCGCGTTTCATTTATCTCTCCTTAGATGATTTGAAAGCGCTCCAAGCCTAGGTCATGTTTTTAGTTTTCATAGGCGTTGTCTTGAATTTTGATTATAACAAAGACAAATTTGGTGTTTAGATTGTTTCCAGCGTTTGGAATACAGTATACCGATAAGTGACACAAGCCGCGTGTTAACGCCATTTTTCCCAATTTTATCGCGTTTTAGACGCATTACGATTGCGTTCTCAATACGAAACATCAACACTCAAAGACAAATAACTAGAATTAAGGTTAGTCATGTTCAAACGTACTTTACTTGCGCTTTCTTTGGCGGGATTATCATCCTATTCCTTCGCTCAAACCATCGTCTTAAATGCCGATGCCGCTCTCGATGTCAAAACAGGAAAATTGATTCAACCAGCAACGCTTGTCATTGAAGACAACAAAATTGTCAGTTTAGCTAAATCGAATAAAAAAGCCTTGCCAGCCGACGCGACCGTGGTTGATTTATCAGGCCATACGCTATTACCCGGTTTGTTCGATATGCACGTACACCTCACGGGCGATGCCCATGTGCATGGTTATAAACGACTGCAACGTACGACTCAAAGACAAGCTATCACAGGTGTACGCAACGCGAAACGAACGCTGGAAGCAGGCTTCACTTCAGTGAGAAATTTAGGTGCAGCGGGGTATTCAGATATCGCGCTTCGCGATGCTATTTATGATGGTGACGTACCTGGACCACGTATTTTTGCATCGGGTCCAGCACTTGGGATCACTGGTGGACACTGTGACAACAATTTACTCACCCATGAACATCAAGTCGTTGCAGAAGGTGTAGCTGATGGCCCTTGGGCCGTTCGGGCAAAAGTGCGCGAAAACATAAAGTACGGTGTTGACGTTATTAAATACTGTGCGACGGGTGGCGTACTATCAAAAGGCACAAAAGTAGGCGCACAGCAATATTCGCTTGAAGAAATGGAAGCGTTAGTTTCAGAAGCACACTTGCGTGGATTAACGGTTGCAGCACATGCTCATGGAACCGAGGGCATTAAATCGGCGATTAAAGCCGGCGTTGACTCTGTAGAACATGTATCCTTTTTGGATGACGATGCTATCTTAATGGCGAAGAAAAAGGGCACCTACTTTTCCATGGACATCTACAACACAGAGTACATTCTAGGTGAAGGTGAAAAAGCCGGTATCTTAGCTGAAAGCCTAGACAAAGAGCGTGTCGTGGGCACAAAGCAAAGAGACAGTTTCCGTAAAGCAGTTAAAGCCGGTGTAAACATGGTATTTGGCTCTGATGCAGGAGTCTATCCACACGGTGACAATGGTAAGCAGTTTAGCCGTATGGTTAAGTTTGGTATGACTGAATTGCAGGCAATTCAAGCCGCAACCATCAATTCAGCAACACTACTTAAACAGCAAAGTAATTTGGGATCATTAGAAACTGGCAAATTGGCCGATATCATTGCGGTCAAAGGTAACCCTCTCAAACACATCGACACTCTTGAAAACGTTACCTTTGTAATGAAAGACGGCAAAATTGAAATAAACAAGCTGTAAAAATACGGGTAGCACAGCTACCCTTTTACTAATTTGTATGTTTTACAGCCAAACCAAGCGTTATTGAACACTTTCTAACTAGCAACTCGCCAGCTTTTGTTATAGTATAACATATCCAAGCTATTCTGAGGTTGTTATGAAAGTATTAAGTTCGCTTAAAAGTGCCAAGTCACGTCCTGGATGCCAAGTCGTCAAACGTCGTGGAAGAATTTTTGTTATTTGTAAAACAAATCCTCGTTTCAAAGCCGTGCAAGGCAAATCGAAAAAACGAGCATAAGTTCATCTAGGGACTCTATAGCCCAACCTTCCAAGGCGGCGCAAGCCGCCTTTTTTCAATCAGGTAAGCAAAGATCGTGTGCTACTTTAACGGTTTGATCTTAATTACTTTAATTTCTATTCGCCACATAACCAAATCACACACCAAACATGCTGAATAAAATACGTACGTTCAATCAATTTCACTTGTCGTGAAAATAAGATCTTATCGCTGAAATATTATTTAATTTTATTGCATTTAAATTCATCGAGTGCATAATGCGCGCAAATAGATTCTTAAACCTAACTGAAGAGGTAACCACACACTTTATGGAATTGAGCGCATTGAATGCAAATCAAACAGATTACCGTAAACTTGTTTCTGAGCACGGTTCGCCACTGCTTGTATTAGATGGCGATGCAATCCGAAAGCAGTATTTGTCGCTGCAACAGGCGCTTCCAGGTGTAGCCCTTCATTATGCGTTAAAGCCACTGCCACATGACGCTGTTGTTGCAATATTGAAAGACTTAAATGGCTACTTTGACCTTGCAACCAATGGTGAAGTGGACTTAGTCCGCAATGTTGGTGTAGACCCAGAACGTTGCATACACAGTCATCCAATCAAACGCGATAGCGACATTCGTTATGCTCTGGATTATGGTTGTAGTACGTTTGTAGTGGACAACATTGTTGAACTCGAAAAATTTGTCGCTTACAAAGACGTCACCCAGCTTTTGCTTCGTGTTAGCTTTAGAAATCCTGACACGAAAATCGATTTATCGAAAAAGTTTGGTTGTCGTCAAGAAGAAGCAATTGGCTTACTTTGTAAAGCGAAAGAACTTGGTTTGAATGTGATTGGTTTGTCGTTCCACGTAGGTTCGCAAGCCGTAAACCCTGTGCGTCACAGTAATGCGGTCGCTGCATGTAATAACATTATTCGTGAGGCAGCTCAATTCGGTGTAACACTTACTACGTTGGACATTGGTGGTGGATTCCCAGTGAGTTACGATGGTAATCCAATTGACATCGTCGAATATTGCGCGCCCATCCGTGAGCAACTGGCGCTATTACCTGAGCATATTCGAGTACTAGCAGAACCTGGTCGTTATATTTGCGCACCGGCGGTGACTGCGGTGTCTTCCGTCATGGGCATAGCTCAACGTGGTGAGCAAACGTGGTACTACCTTGATGATGGCGTATATGGTTCTTATTCAGGCCAAATATACGACCACATGGTCTACCCATTGAGTTTTCCGTACGCCTCTGGCGAGCCACAGCTAAGCGTATTGTCTGGTCCAACGTGCGATAGCATCGATGTGATCCGTGAAGACATCATGCTTCCTCCGTTAGCGGTAGGTGAAATTGTGATCGGTCACGTGATGGGTGCGTATACATGGGCGTCGGCAACTGAATTTAACTTCTTCCGTAAGGCTAACTTTGTCGTCGTTAACGGCCCTTGCGAGATAAATGCGGTGGTTGCCGCTTAAGCAACACTTTATCCCTTCAGTTTGATCTCAAATTTGAGGCTCTTTTTGTTTTTGGGCAAATCGTTGAATTAAACTAGTAGACCCTTCTTCTCGACAGTGTTCTCCTCTTCGTCAAAGATCAAATAGTTTTAATAGACCTGCACGCGCTTTTTCTTCGGGTTGCGCCGCAAAACCGAGACGAATGTGCGTTGCTACATTCGGAGGAGTTAAATGAAATTCTCGCTCGCTTTGGATGTATATTTTGCTTTGCCACGCTCTCGCTTTCAGATCAGATGACTCACGCATGATATCAACCCAAAGCGCCATACCTCCATCCGGTACTTCGAAATTCATTGCGTGGCCAGAATGCTTTATCTCGTTCAGTACATTGATCATCGCATCCCGACGAAGTCGATATGCTTTGGTCATTTTCCGTAAATGACGTTCAAAATGACCTTCTGCCATCCAATGACCAATTGATAGTTGAGTGAGAGCGTCATTTCGATGATTCATTAACTGCTTTAAAGCAATCAGTGGATGAAGAAGGTGTTGAGGCGCACATAGGTAACCTGTTCGCGTCCCCGCAAACATCACTTTTGAAAACGTCGAAAGGTAAATGACTATCTGCGCGGGGTCGTCCGTCGCCATTGGTTTTAGAGGCTGACACGCGTAGTGAAACTCATGATCGTAATCATCTTCAACGATAAATACGCCATATTCATAGCACAATTGATAGATCTCGAGTCTTTTTGAGGCGCTTAATGTAACGGTCGTAGGATATTGATGAAGCGGTGTTAAATACAATAATTTAACTCGCCCAGCACTTAACACCGATTTAAGATGCTCTGTACAAATGCCGGTTTTATCTTGCCGAATTCCGACAACTTGCGCTCCACATGAGTCAAACGCTTTTCGAGCAGGCGGATAACCAAGCGCTTCAATGGCCACTTTATCTCCGGGTGTGATGAACAGTTTAGCGATGAGAAACAAAGCCTCCTGCGAACCATTACACACCAACACATCATCAAAGGTTGCCCCTCGAGCGCGCCGCAGATATTGAAGAATTTGCGCTTTCAAAAGCGGTACTCCGGTTATTTCACCATAATGCAATGCATGCGCATTCGCTTTGCGACACATCACCGATAACGAGCGTCGAAACGAATCAAATGGAAAAAGATCAAAATCAGGCAACCCGCCGCCAAAGTGATAATCAAAATCAACGATCTCTGAGGTAATGGGTTTTTCTAATTCCAGTGCCAATGAAGGTGATACTGTGCGAAATGCTCTTAGTGTTTGACCTCCAGACGAGTGTTCAATCGGCAAATTGTCTTCAACGTAATAGCCACTGCGCTCTTTACTCACTAACCAACCTTCTGCGACTAGTTGTTGTAAAGCGTGCATCATGGTGTGTCTATTCACTTGAAATGACTCTGCAAGAATTCGCGCTGAAGCGAGTTTTTCTTTTGGTTTAAATTGGCCCGTTCGAATTGCCTCTCTTAAGGCATCTTGCACCGACTGATATTTCGGGATTGATTCCGTGACTGTTGTTCCCATGTTTCCATTACTCTGGTCTAGTTACTTTTGCATTTCTGGTTGTTTTAGTTATACCAATCAAAGCGTATTTTTATCAACCTAATTACTAGATATGGAACTAATATGCTGACTTCACTCGAACTTACCTCTGATAAAATCAAGCTTGTGCCGCTTAACGAATCACACTTGCCTTCACTGTACGAAGCTGGACAAGGCCCATCGGTATGGACGTGGTTATTTGGTAACTACTGTAAAAGCCCTGAAATACTTAAAACCTGGTTTCAAACAACAGCACAATTCGACCCAAACGAGCAGTTAGTGTTCGCTACTACAATAGCTCAAACAGGCGAAGTTGTTGGCACAACTCGTTTTTTCCGATTAGATCCCGCTAATCGTTCTGTAGAAATCGGCCACACGTTTATAACCGATAAATGGCAACGTTCATTTGTAAATACCCATGCCAAATACCTCATGCTAACGCACGCTTTTGAAACGCTAAAGATGGTACGTGTTGAATTTCGTACGCATGAGCACAATTCAAAATCGCGAAACGCTATTGCTCGTGTAGGCGCCACGTTTGAAGGGTTAGCGCGCAAAGATAGGCTGTTACCCAATGGTGAGTATCGCAATACAGCTAAATTCGCCATCATTGATGACGATTGGCCACTTGCTAAACAAAAATTGGAGCTGAGTTTATGAAACGATATCCAAAACGACAATTTATTGAAACGAACCTAAGTGAGCTTATCAACGTGATTTTGGCGTTTCCACTAGCCACGATTGTTGATCCTCATCGAAATGTGGTGTTCATCCCTCTTCAACCCGATGAGCTGGGCACACAGCTCAGTGGGCACGTTGCGGCGTATAACCCACTTGTCAATGCGGATGGACAAGAAGTAGTCGTCGTCTTTAGTGGTGAAGATGACTACATTTCGCCTAATTTAGTATCGAATCAATATTTGCCGACCTGGCATTACAAAAAAGTCATCGTGCGTGGTAAATTGAGTATCATCCAAGATCCAACACTTGCGTGGCTTGAACTGGTTAAGCAAGTTGAGCATGTCGAGCAAACCGAGTCATCACCTTGGAAAGCAGATTCTCTGAATTTGCAGGAGCAACGGATGCTTATGAAACAAATTCAAGTATTCAAGATAGACATTGACTCTATTGAAGGTAACTTTAAACTCAGTCAGCACAAATCAACGGAGCACCAATTCGCCATTCGCGACGCGCTCCAAGCTAAAAAAGAGCAACAAGTTGGAACTCAAAAAACTACTCGAAATGCTGAGATTATCGCCTGAACTTCTTGTTTTTAATGACGTCATTGCCACCATTGATGCACATTATCATTTTACAGCCTCTCGTTTTCACAACAATGGCTTGGAGAATGAAATAGGAACTAATTTAGGATCATGCAAAGTATTTGCTTTTGCAAAACAGCATAAGTTAACCAAGGACGAAACATTAGCTTGTTTTGCAGAACATTACTTCAAAGATGTTCTCGTACATCCAGAGAGTCAAAGTCATCAGAATATCCGGCATTTTATGAAAAGTGAGCGTGGATTGGATGGAGTTATGTTCGACAGTAAAGTACTAATGGAAAAATAGGCAGAAGACCTGCCTATTTTTCTTTACGGTATCAACAATGAACGCTAATTAAGTTCTTTATCTACCCAAAACTTAGTACCTTTTAGCACAGCTTGGAGTGCAAGGCCGGTATCCGTTAACGAATAAACCGTGACGTCGTCCACTACCGCCTCAGCTGCAACAGCGGCACCTTTATCTTCGTGTTTAGCTGCTGCATCCGCGTTACCTCCAAATGCCCAACCATGTTCAATAAAACGTTTCATTGCTGCATCAGTATGAAACACCATCACGATATTAAAATCTTTTGCGCCTAGGCCTAAACCGAGTCCCGCTTCCGCCATATTCATATACGTTTGCTTACCAGTACTGTTGTTCGTGACCACACCATAGCCACCACCAACACTCGCTATCAGCAAATTCACATTTGCGTTATCAAACACAGCGTAGCCTGGTGCTGAGCGAATTTGCTTTCTCACATCTGGTTTTTGGGCATAAAGTTGGTTCAAGGTATTCGTTTTCATACTTTGCACCACTTGGCGTTTTTCAGCGGGTGACGCGTCTCCGCTCGTTGCACAGCCTGTTAATGTCAGTAAAAAACTGAGCGACACGATTTGTAGTAGTGTTTTCATCATAAACCTCCTTATTGGTTTGCATTGAGTGTAGCAAAGCAACATAAGCGTGTGATGAATAAGCGAGAAAGAAAAAAGCCACGCAAAAAGCGTGGCTAATCGTTCATGGGTATACTTAAGGGATAAGTGTGAACAAGGCTTATTCTAGAGATTTAATAGTAAATTAAAATCACATTATAACGACGAAAATCATCGCTTTTTACGAACAATAGTGAAATCCACTACAACTCGTTAAAATGCGTGCTATTCAACCTCAGCCTTATATAAACACAAAGACCATGACTTATTTATTTTCGATAACCCTACTTTGGGCGTTTTCGTTTAGCCTCATTGGTGTCTACCTCGCAGGTCAAGTGGATGCATGGTTCGCCGCATGGACACGCATTCTGCTGGCCACTCTGGTTTTACTGCCTTTTCTGCGACCCTCTCGAATTTCGACACCACATAAGCTGAAATTGATGCTAGTAGGTGCAATTCAAATTGGTGCAATGTATGGGTTTTACTACCAATCTTTTCTCTATCTCAGCGTTCCCGAGGTGTTACTCTTTACCGTAATGACCCCTGTATATATCACTCTAATCAACGACTTAATGGAAAAATCCTTCCATTGGCGTTATTTGCTCGTTGCGCTTTTGGCTGTCTTGGGCGCGGTGATCATTCGCTATCAGACGCTCGATTTGAATTATTGGAAAGGCATTGCCATCGTACAAGGCGCTAATTTGTGCTTCGCAGCTGGCCAAGTCATGTATAAACACTTAGACAACCAACTCACAATTAAACATAGAGAGCGCTTTGGCTGGTTTTTCCTTGGCGCTCTACTGGTATCCTCATGCAGTTTAGTTTCCTTTTGCAATGTCGATAAATTGCCTCAAACTTCACTGCAGTGGGGAGTTATCGTTTATTTAGGACTAGTCGCGTCTGGTCTTGGTTATCTAATGTGGAATAAAGGGGCCACGCTTGTGTCTGTGGGACAGCTTGCAGTCATGAACAATTTACTGATCCCGGCAGGCATTCTAGTTAATGTCATTATTTGGAGTAAACCAAGCGACCCCTTACGCTTAGTACTGGGAAGTGCGGTTATTCTGTTGGCACTGCTCATTGATACTTACTGGCAAAAACGTCGCATTTCAACCCAATAGTTTACGACATCGGATCTTTACTAAACGAGGATCCGCGTTTTCTTTCACACTCACGATGTGGTAGTCATGGCTTATCAACATTTGAAGCATAGTTTTGAATTGGTTCATGGTTTTAACTTCAATCGCGCTAAATCCCTCGGCTTCACACCACGCTTCTTGCCTCAACAGTAATGCGCGAGCAATCCCTCGTCCACGATAGGCAGGAATTACAGCCCCGAGCCAAGAATAAAATGTATCTTCATTCAAGGCATAACCCAGCTTGTACGCAATAGGCTTACCTCGATGATAGGCAACTAGCGGCAGCATCTTTGCATTTGCTAAACGCTTTTCAAGATCATCTGCTTTCTTTGGTGCGCCAAATTCAGGGATTTGAGCCTCAACTTCTAAGACATGTTCAAGCGTTGAAGACTTTATTTCAAACTCATTTTGCATAATAGACTTATTCCCGATGAGGTTTGTGGTTGAGCATACTTATTCGTCAGATTGCCTAATTTTTATTTTTTGACGCCCGTGGATCAGAATATTTTTCATTCGTCACAAAATCGTTGTCGGTCAAGCTGTGCAAAAACGCAAGTAATGCCTGTTTTTCATCGTTGCTTAATACAAAGCCTTTTACAAACAAACTTTTATTTGGATGAAGCCTGCCATCTCCCGCTAACGGCCCCGACTCAATATTTCGCCCACCCGCCGCATAGAAGTCAATCACATCTGATAGGGTCGCGATACTACCATCATGCATGTAGGGTGCTGTTAATTCGACATTTCTGAGTGTCGGCGCTCTAAATCTGCCTTCATCCCCCAAGTTGAGCGTGACATCAATCATGCCTCGGTCATATTGAGGATAACCTTTATGGTTAAAATTAGGCTGGTCGGTGTAATACAACCCTGTATTATGAAACGCAAAGCGGTTAATCGGCTGATTTTCATGGGTTGTTGATTGAGTAAAATTAAATCCACCATGACAATGATGGCACTCTAAACGCTCTGAGAAAAATAGGTTCATACCTTTGATTTGTTGTTCGGTCAACGCATTGTCATCCCCAGTATAAGCATAACGGTCAAACGGACTCGACAACGATATCAAACTTCGTACAAACAGCTGCGAGCGCTTGCACTATACGGTTAAACGACACCTCTTCACTCCCAAACGCCGCTTCGAATTTACTGGGATAATCACCCTGTCGAAAGTGTTTCAGAATGGTGGCTTCATTGCCTGTGATCCCCATTTCAATAGGTCTTTGCCCAAACATCGGGATCAGTAGCTGCGCTTCAATGTCGGTTAGGAATGGATGACTCCATGTTAACGTTTTATTGTACGCTACGTTCACCAGGGCCAAAGCATTTCGCGTATGAGCCTGCCCTGTTGAACCTACAGAAACCTTGCGATTTTCAGCGAAAGCATGAGCTTGCTGATGACAACTGGCGCAGCTTTGCGTGCCATTTCCTGAAAGTGCTTTGTCATAAAACAAATAACGACCAAGCGAGACCTTTGCTTCAGACATGGGATTGCCTTCGTGCACCAAGGGTTTTGGAAAACCCGTCGGTATCGCCCACCTATATTCCTTCGGCATGGCAATAAATTTGCTATACACAAACCATGTTACGAGTGGCACAAGTCCAATCAACGCAAGCACAAATGCCTTCTTTTTACTCATGCTCACCTCTAAAAAGTGGCAGCTTGAGCCGCGACATTACTGTTTTACACCCTTGTTGTTCTGGATCTCCCATACAATCAGGCAGATCAGCCAAATCGAGACCGTTAAGCAACGCTTTAAGATCAAACAACACCGCATTTTCGCCTTTTAATTCAATGGAGTACTGGTAGCGATTGGCAAGGGCACAGGGCTGACTTGGTGCACGCATCACGCTTGCTGATTGACAACCTATTGAACCTAAGTGAAATTCCCAACCTTCATTTTGCTGCTTTAAGTCCAAACGCAAGAACTTGTGCCCCTGCTGCCATGTCCAAAACATTTCAGGTACATTCAGCGGTGAAACTTGCGTCAGTGGATTACGATGGTTGTCATCAAACGGCAGACCCAACGTAAAACTCAATGTCCCCTCAGGGAGACGCCCTTCAAATTCAATACGCCAATGTTTTTGTGAGCAATCACCGCCAACCAACACGACTTCCGTATTTTGCTCTATGCCATTGTCGACAAGAGTGAGGCGTTGACCGTTTAAATAAAAGTCAGAAAGGTAAAATTGCAGTTGTTCTACGCTGAGCGCTGCTGGGTTATTTGATTGGCACAAGGAAATTGGTGCTGCATTACTTCCCCAAACTGGGCGAATGGATAGGACTGACGATTCGTTTGATGAACACCCTAAAAGACCCACAATCAACATTGTTGAATAGAATGTATACAGGAAATTTCTTTTCAAGTTAGTATAGTGTTCCTATATTGTGTATTAATACGACGTTATGCAGGTGCATGACAGGATGTACATTCGCTTGGAGACAACGATGAAGCTTACTTTATCATCATTTTTAATCTGTTGTAGCATTTTCAGTAATGTCACGTATGCCCATGCTGAGCATGATAAAGCGCGATTTGTATCTCCTGATGGCAGTGACAAAGGACGTTGTGATACGCCAGTGCGTCCATGCAAAAGTATTGAATATGCAGTAAAGCAAGCAAAAAAAGGTGACAAAGTCTTAGTTGCCGAAGGCAATTACACAATAAACAGCAGTGCAGAGTTGCTTGCTCTAACCAGTGACATGGTTCCGGTTTTAGGTGGGTTTAATCGTTTTGATCATTTCTTAAATCAGGCTCCATCTATTCATACCACAACCCTTTATGGCGTACCAAATGAGTTAAAGGATGAACTATACAACAAGGGATTTCACATAATTCAAGATGGCCTTTCACGTTATCAAACTGATTTTGAAAAACTAAAACGCAATCAAGAAGAGTTGAGCCAAACACATTCACAAATGACCTGCACCAATGGCCAAGCTGGGGCTTTTGCGTGCTCAAATGTTGATTTAGTGGCGCATATGCCACTTTCGGCATTTTCCAAACCTAGCGTGGCTGGAAATGACATTTGGGGACATGTTGATCTTAACGACAACAAAGAATACGCCATTATGGGCTTTTACAATGGTGTTGCGGTGGTTAACTTGGCCCATCCAGACCAACCTACGGAAGTTGGGTTCATCGAAGGGCGAAGTACAACTTGGCGTGACATCAAGGTGTATCAATTTTATTCCGAACAACAACGACGCTGGCAAGCCTACGCCTATGTAACATCGGAAAATGGTGCTGACGGGGTGATGATCATCGACCTGTCTAACTTACCTAACGCTATCAGCTTGGTTAAGAACGACCCTATTTCTGGCCGTGCCCATAACTTATACGTGTCGAACGTAGATTACAGTTTGAATGTCGCACTGAATCAACAAACACCCACATTACACCTGGTTGGTGAAAACGTGGCGGGCGGAGCATATCGTAATATTTCTCTTACCTCACCTCGCTCACTCTCTCTTGCAAGCCCCAGTCGAGCCACAACGCGTTCAGACTATACTCATGATGCTGTGTCTTTTTGGGTCACTGACTCTCGAGCTGCGCGAGATTGTCAAAACACCACTCAGTCGGGATGCGAAGTATTTGTCGATTTTAATGAAGAAGAAGTACGTTTATGGGACATTACCAATAAAGCGGAACATGTTGAGCTTGCGCAAGCCAAGTATCAAAATGCAGAGTACGTTCATTCCGGCTGGTGGAGTGAAGATGGTCAATATCTCTTTGTTCATGATGAAGTTGATGAGGCTCTCTCATGGATTCAACACTACAGTGCGCGTGTTCGACGTTTCGGTGTTAACGAATCCAAAACTGGTGAAAGAATGGCAAGGCCCAACTCCCGCGATTGACCACAATGGTTTCGTCAAAGGTAATCGCTATTACATGTCTAATTATCAGCGTGGATTAACGATTTTAGATATTTCAGACCCGACGTCACCGCAGCAAGTCGGCTTCTTTGATACTTACCCCAACAGCGACGATGCTCAATTTAATGGCGCATGGGGAACCTACCCTTATCTGCCATCCGGTTTGATCTTAGTTAGTGACATCAACAGTGGCCTCTACGTGCTTCGTGACAACACGAAAGACAATCCTGCAGGGTCAATTGCCGTCAGCGAACAGGTCATCCAAGTGGATCAAACAGCCACTCAAGCAACTATCGACATACAACGTATTCAGGGCAGCATTGGTGCTATAAGTGTCGATTACGATGTACTCTCAGGTAATGCAACATCTGGTGATTTTACACCTATTTCGGGCACGCTAACGTGGGATTCGAACGATTCGAATAGTAAAACGCTAACTATGCCTATACAGACGGCGAGTACCGCTTTCAATAAATCTGTGTTCTTACGGCTTCACAATGTAAAAGGCGGCGCGACTATATCCAATCACATAACTCGAATTAATTTCGGTGAACAGCCTAGCAAATCAGGGTATGCAGATTTACACACAACGGCGCTTCGCGTAGTAGAAAACCTAGGTACATTCACTATTGAAGTAAAACGCATTAACGGCAGTGAAGGTGATTTGACTGTACAGTATGCGTTTGATGGCGTCGCGGCAGACGCAATTTCTGGCGAACTTAGCGGTGAATTACATTGGCAAGATGGGGAAACCGCAAACAAAATTCTTGCTTTTCAAACGATCGATAATGCCACAACGAATGAAGATAAACGTTACCAATTTACTCTCTCTGGCAGCGCACTCGGCACCAATCAGCAATTGTCGGTACAGATTCTGGATGATGAGTCAAACGTTGCCCCCGAAATTTACTTGACCCAAACAGTAGAAGTAAACACGAGACAAGTGATCCAAGTGTCGGTGAACGTAACCGATGCGAACAATGACGCGGTCACCCTAAATTGGACCCAAACAGCTGGAACACCCGTGACCATAAATAACCCAACAAGCGCGTCAATAAATTTCCAAGCTCCAGACACAGCGGGTGAATTACATTTTTTGCTCAGGGCAACCGACGAGCGAGGAAAATCAACGGAACAAACACTCACGGTTAAAGTCACTGAACCCGCTACAACAACGCCTACCACAAGTCCGCAAAATTCCTCAGGCGGTAGTTTGTATTACGTTTTAGTATTACTGGTGGTTAGCGTTAATAGAAGAATGAGATCTACGTTGTACACGTGAAATAACCGCGAAACCCAACCGTTTAAGTGAATGCCGCTACGGCGGCAACATCTCGTTTTGAATAAGATGACCTAAATTAATCCGTAGCAATTTGATCGTAAACTCGGTAACGCAAACTTCTTGAGTCTGCAATTTGACTTATAAATTGACGCTTGAAATACCCCCAAAATTACAAAGTCTTTCTAAATCTTCAAAAAGATATAAAACGTTTCGTCTCAAAAAACACAATCAGAAGTGTGAAAATGGCCTTACAAAAAAGAAATTTAACCAATTGTAAAATAACAATTTAATAATTTTTAATCTCCGCATTTGACCAATTTAAGATTCTTTAATTGGATTTTGTTGACGCTCCTCTGCCATAACTTGGGAAAAGCTAATGGAGGAAGACCCATGAAAAAAACAACATTAAAATGTGCTTTGATAACAGCCCTGATTTTCACATCGAGTTTCGCGGTGGATAACCCTGCTTTCGCGAAATCCAATTCCAATAATGGTGTCATGTTTGATGACTTTAGCTACAAGTCGTTCAGCGAGGCCGCTAGTAACGGCTGGCTCATTCGCACTGAAACAGGTCACCCTGGCATAAAAAACGGGGTTTGGTGGACAGAAGGCGTGACGTTTCATCCTGACATCACGAATAGCAATAATCAGGTAATGCGCATTACTTCTAAGACAGATGGTACATCCGTTAATACGCGACAAACTCAAGTATGTCATCAACGTAAGTACCTCGAAGGCACGTACAGCTGCGCGAGTACACTTTAATGATGAGTCCGATTACGGGGTAGATGGCGATGGTGTAGTGCAAACGTTTTATGCTATCAGCCCTTTGGAAAAACCTCTTGATAAAGATTATAGCGAAACCGATTTCGAATATTTACCAAACGGAGGATGGGGCGAAGAGAACAATGCGTTATTTGCCACATCGTGGGAAACTTTTCAGCTGACGCCGTGGACGCCAATAAACGAACACAACGCTCGTAGGGAACTCACTACAAGGTTGGCATGTGTTAGTGCTCACTATCACAGATAACACTTTGAATTATTATGTTGATGGAGAGCTTTTTGCAACGCACAGTAGTCAAGTTTATCCTGAAGTACCGATGTCGATAAACTTTAATTTATGGTTTATTGCCGAGCAAATTGTCACTCAACAATCCATGCGCCAATACAGTCAAGATATTGATTGGGTGTACTTCGAAGCAAAAAGTAAACTAGATACAAAAACGGTGCTCAATAAAGTTGAAATGCTCAGAAAACAACACTCTCGTTTCACTGACACCGTGCCCGCGGGTAACTACGCTGCATACTGCAGCCTATAGCATCAACCTTTGAATGGCTTCTCTTATCCAGAATTCCCCAACCAAATTAGATAAAAGAATGCCATTCAATTTCGCAGTACTCTCAGTCAATACCCTTAATTGACCAGTGGAAAGGTCTTGTTTCTAAACGTTTCAACTCGTGCAATCAGTAGCGGATCATCACTGTTTTTGGCAATGTTTTCCGCCTGTGCCAAAAATTGCGCAGCCTTTTGTTCATTAAGTTCAGTTTGTGCAAGTTCCACCTTGGCAAGTAATACCCAAATTTGATTCGCAGGCACATCGGCTTGTTGCGCAATTTGCATTGCTTGATTTAACTGTTCCCACGCGGCTTCGTCTTCGCTTTCGGCCGCAAAGACTTTCGCGAGCTCAATAAGGGTTGCGGTGCGTCCATAACTTTCAGGCCGTACTTGATGCAATCTGAGAGAATTTTTTAGGGCTGCTTTCGCTGCAACAAAGTCGCCTTGCATCCGTTTAATCTTTGCAAATTCCTCATTACTGTAAGCTTCAAACAGTGAGTCTTCCAACTGCTGTGCAAGCTGTATGGCTATTGCTACGTGAGTTTCCGCCTTTGCTAGTACTTGCTGGTCGCCCTGTGCATGAGACAGTAGTAAGTATCCTAAAAGTAAATGTGTACGCATCACTTCTCTATCAACTTGCGATGCATGCTGCATGAGTACTTCATCCAGCTCGTGTATACCGGTGTCTAACTCACCTGAATTTGCATACGAAGCACCTAAGTAACGGCTAACCGGTAAATAGTCAGGCGTGCTTTGTTTAGCTGCGCGCAGCATCGTAATTGCTTCATGGAATTGGCCGTTGAGATAGTAATTGATCCCTTCAACAAAAGCTGAATGTCCAAAATCATGACTGATGAGTGAAGCGTGTTCAGCATTATCCTGTAATTGAAAACGCTTATTTAGACGCGTAATCAAATCGGAAAATGCCTCGTTTACCCGTTGCTCAAATACAATTCCTTTTTCTTGTGTGTACGGAAAATATAACGTGTATTGCAGTTGATAGTCTTCTGGAAATCCCTGCAAACGGGTTGCGACGACCACATCGGCACCAATGTATTGCAATAAGTCATAATAATCCCCAGCTTGAACGGCATTCAATTCTTTAGCAGTCAATCGCTCAAATGCATAGTGGATCTCCTCCATGCTGACAATTTGCCAATGGCTTTTGTTAGATTGACTCGAGCGTGAGAACGTATCCATGAGAAAACGTTGTCCATTCACACTCACCCAATTGTGGTTAGCGTCGTTCAATTGATTCATAACAGGTAAGAATGCGATTCGCTGGGCTTGTATAGAACCGCGGAAAAACAGACTAATTGCCATGGCAAGCACGAGTAGAGATAAAAACAACATGAAAACGAGCGGCTTCTTAAAGCGTGTTATTGCGGCAGTCTCTAAAGGCATATCGGATATTTCAGCTACCCATTGATAGCCTTGCCGCGGGAACGTTCGTATTACATCAGCACCGAGAATATCGCGAATTTCCTTAATTGACTGCACCAAAACCTGCTCTTGTACAATGACATCCGACCATATTTCAGCAAGCATGCGATCTTTTGAGACAACGCTGTCTTTTTCGCGCAAAAGTAAAGCGATCACCTGCAATGTTTTGGCTCGCAAGGTATAAACCTCGTTCCCTTTTGAGATTACCCCTTGTCTTACATCGATTTGAAAACCAGTACCGAAGTATTGCATGCGTCGTTAATAGAAAAATAATTTACAAAACACGTTATCGGATTTTTACCTAAATTAGAAGTAGTAATAGATTGCTGAAGGGGATGTGAAATAAAGCCTAGGTGGAAAAGTGGAAAAATCATTAAGTCACCACTTTAGAAAAAGTCTTGTGAACATAACTTGCGCAAACCCAATTGTCACAAGCCTATACCCTAGTTAAACACAAAGCTATCCACAGATTTTGTGGATAACACAACTATACTGATTAATATTCAAACACTTACTATAGCGGTGTATAACTTTTTTCTAGGAACACATAGTTTATGAAAACGCCTAGCACCCAAAATCCACAGAAACACATTTGACCGTAATCGTATAAGTCACAGCGAATTTCAACGTCACGTTGGTAACATTTTTACTACACAGAAAAATACAAGCACAAAAATAAATAGTTTAAAATACAATGAAATAAAAATAATAAATCGCATGTGTTACTAAAACATTACAAAATATGTAAATTTTTTATTGCATTTCTTTGTACCTCATACTAATAATCTACTTGACCAAAACGGTCGAAAAACACGCAATATAAAAATCAATAGGATCAATTATGACAACAAGTATCCAAACATTCTCTCGCACAGCGCTTGCAATGGCGTTAATGGGCGCTACAAGCGCATTTGCAGCAAACAACGTAGATGTTTCTGTTAATTTAGAAACACATACAAATGGTAACGTTTCTGCAGTGGTTCAATTTACGAACCAATCAAATCACACTCAAAAGCTATTGAGCTGGTACACCGACTTAGAAGAAGAGCACATTTTCAAAGTGACTCGTGATGGTGAAGAAGTCGCGTTTAATGGACCACACTTCAAACGCCCTGCTCCAACAGAAAATGACTACATCACCTTGAACGCAGGCGAAAGCATGACAAAAACGTTCGAGTTAACGGGCTTTTACGATTTCAGCCAGCCTGGTAATTATGAAGTAAGTTATAACGTACATTCGCTCAACCTATTTCAACAACCTACGTTAATGCCAATTGACAGTAAGTTGCACACTACTTCGTCACGTTCAAATGCAAACGTATCAACGTTAAAGTCTGAATCAGTATCTGTGTGGATTAACGGCATGGGTCTAAAAATGGATAACATGCGAACTGCGGCAAAACCAACGGCCGCTGCAGGCGATTGTGTCGATGGCACATGCTTCACTGGACGTTGTGACAACGGACAGAAAAATGACATTCTATCTGCACTCAACGCCGCAGACCAAATGGCGAACAGTTCTGTCAGCTATTTAAATAGTCATTCATCAAGCTCAGCTAGCGCGCGCTATACAACATGGTTTGGTTCTAGTTCATCAAGTCGTTATAACACAGTATCAGATCATTTTGACGCAATTAATGATGCGATTGACAACAAGCCGCTAACGTTCGATTGTAGTTGTAAGAAATCCTACTTTGCATACGTGTATCCGAATCAGCCGTACAAAGTATACCTATGTCGTGCGTTCTGGAGCGCGAATGAATCAGGTACAGATTCTCGCGGTGGTACAATTATTCATGAGCTAAGTCACTTCAATGCAGTTGCGGGTACTGATGACATCGTGTACGGTCAATCAGGTGCGAAAAGTCTTGCGATTTCTAATCCAAGCCAAGCAATTCAAAACGCAGATAGCCATGAATACTTCGCAGAAAATACGCCATACCAAAACTAATCCAACAACGTGACAGGATTATAACGCGTTTAGGATCTGCCAACGCATTTGAAGTGCGCTTGGCGGCTCTTTGGGCATAGCAGTTAACGGGGCAAATGCCCCGTTATTTTACAAAAAGGTATGATAAATGAGTAAACACATTCTCTTTTTGTTAGGTTCCTTGATTATGACTTCAAACGCCGTGTTTGCATCTATAGACTGTGAGCTGCATGTTCCAAAAAAGGGTGCCTTTGAAAAACCCTTTTTCGTGGAATTCACTATTAAAAACAATACGGGAACGGAAGCAGAAGTTTTGACTTGGCTTACGCCACTGGAAGGATTTTGGTCTTCACTATTTATACTTAGAAATCAGCAAAACAACGAGCTAACTTACCAAGGTCCAATGGCGAAGAGAGTAGCGCCAACACCAGAGGATTATCTTCATCTAAAACCAAATGAAACTTTTAGTACATCATTGGATCTCACACAGGCATATGAGATGACTCCGGGAAAATACGTGTTAATGCCGAACAGTGAACATTCTAGCCTTCCCTGCTGGCAATCACTACACACCTCTCAATGGACATTCGTTGTTGCTAGATAATTTCACCGGAAATTCAGGAGTGCAACTTACCCATACCAGATAAACGAAGACTTATCACACCTTCAGCTAACGTTTCGACTTCAACCCCACATACATTCTTTAGCATAAACAGCAACTTTTCCATCTGTGCCGCTTGACCTTCTGAAGGTGCTTCGCCCGTGGCAAACAGCAACAAGGCTTCTGCACTTTCGTTAGTCGACTCCGAGTCTAAATACGGACTAGTTTCTTTAGATAGAAAATGTTTGTTATCCATCTTCGACGCTCTTTAAGTTGGTTCTCGTTACAAAAGAATGAAGTAGTACATGCGTATCAATCGCCACCACACGCTTTTGCCTTGCAGTCTCACAATTATATCTGTTGCCCCCTACGAATCCGATTACAGCCAATTACACCATCATCACAAAGCCGTTTACGGCGCGCTACTTTACTTTCTAATTCGTTCACTGTAGGCTTTTAGGGTTATCAGTTTAAGGTTTCATCATGTTTAAAGGCATTTCAACGTACATTTTAGTCGTACTTGTGATGTGGCAAAACTTAGCGTTTGCTGCAATGCCTTGTCATATGCAACCCCATAAAATGACTCATACCGTTTCTGCAACTCACGAAGCCAAGATGGATCACAGTGCCATGCATCTTGATGAGATGTCGATGGCCATGACAAGCGCTGGGGATGACGAAGATTGCTGCGATACGCAATGCTATTGTCCGACTAACGCCTGCAGTGCACTTCATTTTGTTACTATTTCAAATGACTATTATCCACTTGAAGTAACCGACGAGCGTGTTGAGTCTACTCGAGTAGACTTTACGTCAAACTTGCCCAAGTCGCTTTATAAACCACCCATTTTCGCCTAACTCAGGGTTAGTGCATCTAAAATCTGCCTAACAGCCCAAAAACCAAACATTACTCGCCTCTAAATTTAGGCATTGTTTTCGTATTACTACGGAATAAAGGCATGAAAATTTACATCAAAACTTATCTGTCGCGCACGCTTTTGCTAACAAGCGCGATGATGTGCACACAAGTGTTTGCACAAACCACATTAACGCTGAATCAAGCTATTGAGTTGGCGCAACAACGCGACCTTTGGCAACAACAAGCTCGATTGCAATCAAAAGCGCTCAGTGCTCGTGAAATTGCAGCGGGTACGTTGCCTGATCCCTCAATTAACATCAGTCTAATGAACTTACCCATGGACAGTTTTTCGTTTAGTCAAGAAGCCATGACACAAGCCAAATTGGGGGTCGCGCAAATGCTACCTCGAGGGGACAGCCTTGCCATTGCTCAACGAAAAATTGAGAACTCGAGCGTGGTCAACTTGATTGGCAACAGGCCAATCGCTACAACCAAATCGCGCTCACAGTGAGCGAATTATGGTTAGACGCTGTCGCCGCTGAAGGTGCGATTCAGCTAATTGAAAAAAACAAACAGTTGTTTGAACAATTACTCGAAGTGACAAAAGCAAGTTACGCCAGCGCACTTGGAAAAGTGAGGCAACAAGACGTAATCCGTGCAGAATTAGAGTTGTTACAACTGGAAGAGCGCTTGGCAGGCGAACAGCAAAAAAGTGCGAATACGCAAGCTCGGTTAACCTCGCTCATCCAACGCAACGATTTTGAATATGAAGCGATAGTGTTTGACCTCAGTGCCCTCCCATCACTGTCGCTAGGAGAAAACTATAAAACCAAGAGCCAAACCCAACTCATTGAACTTTTAATGGCGCATCCATCGATAAAAGTACTGCGCAAACAAGAGAAGAAAATTGAGCAAGACATTGAACTTGCAAAGCAAAGTTACAAGCCTCAATGGGGTTTTAATGCCAGCTATGGTTACCGAGACGATGCTAGCAATGGCATGGACCGCGCTGACTTTTTCTCTGTTGGCGTAAGTTTTGATTTGCCCGTTTTTACCGACAACCGCCAAGATCAGCAGTTAAAAGCGGCACAGTCGCAAGCGGAAGCGACAAAAACATCGACCCAACTCACCATAAAATCCCTGCTTGGCCAAACCTATGCGGAGATCTCGAATCTGGAGCGATTATTTGAGCGTCAAAGCCGATACAAATCTCAACTTGAAAAACAAAGCAGTGAGCAAGCAGAAGCTACATTGACCGCTTACACCCACGATGATGGCAACTTTACTGATGTCGTATGGGCACGTGTTAACGTACTCAATATTCAACTCGCTTCACTTAACATCGACATTCAAGCACTTAAGAGTGTGGCCAAACTAAACGCCTTACTCCAACCAAATCTAGGCCAATTCCAAGGAGCGCAGCAATGATCCGTCCAATTACACTCATTTCGTTAATTTTGCTCGGTTTTGGTGCCGGTGTGCTCAGTACAAATTTGTTTTCGACTGGACATGAAACAAGCAAGCTAATGACAGATGAAGAGAAAAAACCTCTCTATTGGGTTGCGCCGATGGATTCGAATTACCGCAGAGATTCGCCCGGAAAGTCACCGATGGGGATGGATCTTGTTCCGGTATACGAAGAAGATGATTCACTCAGCGTCGGCACTATCAAAATCAGCCCCGAAGTCATCAATAACCTTGGTGTGCGCACAATTAAAGTGGCAAAAGCCTCTCTCCATGATGCAATCAAAACCGTTGGTTATGTCCAATACGATGAAGATTCGTTACTGCATATTCATCCGCGAGTTGAAGGCTGGATTGAAACCTTATACGTTAAAGCCGCTGGCGACCCTGTACAAGCAAATACGCCACTGTACACCTTATATTCTCCTGAGCTTGTTAATGCGCAAGAGGAGTTTCTAATTGCAATTAATCGTAACAATCAAGCATTGATCAATGCTTCAAAGGCTCGCTTACAAGCGCTTCAACTTTCTCCAAGTTTCATCGAAAAACTTGCTGTTGAACGAAAAGTAAAGCAATCCATTACCTTCTACACCCCTCAATCCGGCGTGATTGATGGCTTGCAGGTACGTGAAGGTTTCTATGTAAAACCCGGTACTACATTGATGAGCATCGGACAACTCGATACCGTCTGGGTAGAAGCGGAAGTTTTTGAACGTGACGCGGCAAAAATTCATCTCGAACAGCCCGTCACAATGACGTTAGACTACTTGCCAGGCCGCTCTTGGGAAGGAAAAGTGAACTACATATACCCAACTGTGGAGGCGAAAACACGCACGCTACGCGTCCGATTGAAGTTTGCTAATCCAGATTTAGCACTTAAACCGAATATGTTTGCAGCGGTACAAATTCATACTTCATCTACACAACAGCACCTCATTGTGCCTAAAGAAGCCGTGATCCGCACTGGTAGCCAAGACAGAGTTGTGCTTGCAAAAGGCGATGGCCGCTTTAAATCGGTCGAAGTGCAGCTTGGTCTTTGGGGCAAAACCCATGTTGAAATCTTAAACGGCCTTGTAGAAGGCGATGAAATTGTTACATCCGCACAATTCCTCATTGATTCTGAATCGTCAAAAACGTCTGACTTCAAGCGCATGGAAGGGTCAGCGAATGCCCTTTGGATAGCAGGTGAAATACGCCAACTCGACACGGAAAATCGCGTTGCAACCATTAAACATGACGCAGTCCCTGACTGGGGATGGCCAGAAATGACGATGGATTTTAACCTGGATGAGGGAGTTGACATCAACCAACTTGCCGTCGGTCAGTCACTTCATTTTGAGGCAACAAAGCAACAAGACGGTTCTCTTCGTGTGACTGGAATTCACGTTATGGGCATGGTTGAAAAAACGTATCCAAGTGCGAAAGTCGGCGGTGTAATCAATTCTATCGACATCGCCAATCGTACTTTGAACATCAGCCGAGACGCGATTGAAAAATGGGACAGACCTGCCGCAACGATGGATTTTTTAGTCGCTGATGACATTGATATGAATACATTATCGCCAAATATGCCCATCCAATTTCGCTTTGAAATTCGAGATGACTTTGTGGTTGTAGAAATAACACCGCAACAATCTCATTCAAGTCATTAGGAGCAACGATAATGATTGAAGCAATTATTCGTTGGTCGATAGGCAACCGATTCTTTGTTTTGCTTGTCACCTTGATGTTAAGTGGTGCTGGGATATTTGCGCTAAAGCACACGCCCATCGATGCGATTCCGGATCTCTCTGATGTACAGGTCATCATCAAAACGTCCTATCCGGGTCAAGCACCTCAAGTGGTACAAGACCAAGTGACGTTTCCACTCACTACCGCTATGTTGTCCGTGCCAGGCGCACAAACCGTGCGCGGCTACTCGTTCTTTGGTGACTCGTACGTCTACGTCATTTTTGATGACAAAACCGACTTGTATTGGAACCGCAGTCGCGTACTGGAGTATCTCAGCCAAGTGACCAGCAGTTTACCAGCAAACGCCAAATCACAGCTTGGTCCTGACGCAACTGGTGTCGGTTGGGTTTACCTTTATGCGCTTGTAGACAAGACAGGTAAACACGATTTAAGTCAATTACGAAGTATTCAAGATTGGTTTTTAAAATATGAACTGCAAACGGTATCCGGTGTTTCCGAAGTCGCCCCCATCGGCGGTATGGTTCGTCAATATCAAGTACAAGTCGACCCAGAGAAATTACGCGCCTACAGTATTCCTTTGAGCTTAGTGCAAATTGCGCTTAAGCAAGGAAATCAAGAAACAGGCGCTTCCGTCATTGAAATGGCTGAAGCCGAATACATTGTCACTACAACAGGTTACATCCAAAGTATTCAGGACATTGAGCAAATACCGCTGGGTCTAAATGACAAAGGAACCGCACTCACAATCGGTGACATTGCAACCATTACTTTCGGACCGCAGATGCGCAGAGGCATCGCGGAGCTTAACGGCGAAGGCGAAACGGTCGGTGGTGTTGTGGTAATGCGTTTTGGTGAAAATGCAGCGCAAACTATTGAAGGTGTAAAGGCTAAATTAAAGAGCTTGAGCGCGAGTTTGCCTGAGGGCGTTGAAATAGTGACGGTTTATGACCGCTCCAACCTCATCGACCGAGCCATTGATAACCTGTGGGGTAAATTGGTAGAAGAATTGGTTGTTGTCGCACTCGTTTGTGTGTTGTTTTTATTCCACATTCGCTCTTCAATCGTCGCGGTTGTTACGCTGCCACTAGGAATTTTAGTCGCCTTTCTTATCATGTATTTCCAAGGGATCAACGCCAACATCATGTCGCTTGGTGGGATAGCTATCGCCATTGGTGCGATGACCGATGGTGCAATCGTCATGATTGAAAATCTACATAAGCACATGGCGCATAAAGAAGTCACCGATGAAAACCGCTGGCAAGTGGTAGCAGAGGCTGCAAGTGAAGTTGGTCCGGCTTTATTTTTCAGCTTATTGATTATCACGGTTAGTTTCTTGCCCGTCTTTATTTTGGAAGCTCAAGAAGGTCGCATGTTTGCACCACTGGCTTACACTAAAACTTATGCGATGGCCGCATCGGCAGGGCTTGCGATTACCTTAGTGCCCGTTTTGATGGGTTACGTTATCCGCGGGAAAGTCATTGCAGAAGAGAAAAATCCTCTTAATCGATTACTTATTTCAGCGTATATGCCCCTGCTAAAAGCAGCGCTTGCACGGCCAAAGACAACGCTCTCTTTAGCTGTTTTAATCACAGTCATCGGATTTTTCCCTATCAACAAAATCGGCACGGAATTCATTCCTCCGCTAGATGAGGGCGATCTGATGTACATGCCAACGACTTACCCAAGTATTTCGATAGGAAAAGCTCGCGAATTATTGCAACAAACCAATAAGCTTATTGCGACAGTCCCTGAAGTTGAAAATGTTTTCGGTAAAATTGGCCGGGCAGAAACTGCGACAGACCCAGCTCCGCTAACCATGATCGAGACTTTCATACAGCTCAAACCTCAATCTCAGTGGCGCGTGGGTATGACAACGGATAGCCTCAAAAAGGAGCTTGATGCTTTAGTGCAGTTTCCAGGCCTCACGAATGCTTGGGTTATGCCGATTAAAACCCGTATTGATATGCTTGCTACCGGCATAAAAACCCCTGTGGGGATCAAAATTGCAGGACCTTCTCTAGATGAAATTCAGCGATTAGGGCAAGACATCGAGCGCTTGCTTTCTCCTTTGAAAGGCACAGCGTCGGTGTATTCCGAGCGAGTTGCGCAAGGCCGTTATATCAAGGTCGATATAGATCGATTGAAAGCCGCTCGTTATGGTTTGAACGTGACTGAAATTCAGCAAATTGTTTCGACGGCAATTGGAGGGATGAACGTGACTGAAACCGTTGAAGGTCAAGAGCGTTATCCCGTAAATATGCGTTACCCTCAAGACTATCGAGATTCACCTGAAACGCTTGCCCGCTTGCCATTGGTTACGCCCAAAGGACAGCACATCGCACTCAGTGACATTGCTCGTGTTTATATTGAAAATGGCCCACCTGGCATAAAAAGCGAGAACGCACGTTTGAACGGCTGGACCTTTGTCGACATTGAAAACGTAGATGTCGGTTCATACGTTGAACATGCTAAAGCGCTATTAGCTGAGAAATTAGACCTACCTTCAGGATATTCAATCTCGTTTGCTGGTCAATATGAATATATGGAGCGGGCAAAAGCAAAACTCAGTTATGTTTTGCCACTGACACTTGGCATCATTGTCGTTTTGCTCTATTTGAATTTCCGTCAAGTAAGTGAAGTACTGCTGATCATGGGTACATTACCAATGGCGCTAATTGGTGGTTTGTGGCTTCTTTATCTTGAAGGGTTTAACTTCTCAGTAGCAGTAGGTGTTGGATTCATCGCACTGGCAGGCGTCGCTGTCGAAATTGGTGTATTAATGCTGGTGTATTTGAATCAAGCCTATCAAGAATTACAAAAAACACACACGCAAACTGGCGCTGAAATCACGAATGAAGCGTTAATGTTAGCAGTAGCAAATGGTGCGGGACTGCGCGTGCGGCCAATCATGATGACAGTTGCAACCATTATTATCGGCCTAGTGCCCATTCTTTATGGCACAGGAACTGGCAGTGAAATCATGAGTCGCATCGCCGCGCCAATGGTAGGCGGCATGGTTTCAGCGGTAGTGCTTGCATTGTTTGTTTTACCTACCGCGTTTTTGTTGCTCAAGCGCAATTTACGCTAACTAGAATGGAAGGAAAACGTGCGTTGTTCTAATGCACGTTTTCCTTTTTTGTACATAACATTCGTGCATGGCGAACAATCCAACACGCGTCATCGTTTACTCCATTTACAAAAATCCTGTAAAATGGTTCGATCCAATTTTCTTGGACAGGTTATAATAAAGGAACAATGTAGGTCGTAAGGACGGCGGCAATAATCACCAATTTATAGTAAAAATATACATTGGTTATAGAGGCTCAATACATGTATTCCTTTTTAATGCCGTTGTTTTTATTGGTTTTTACCTCATCAAGTTTCGCTGCTCATTTACGCATTCAAGTCCCTTCGGACTACATTCCGAAAAAAGGTGAAACACCCGTTGATATCGGTGCGACCGTCTTTGCACATGTGGCTAGATTGGTCGACGAAAAAATCGATTTGGAATACATGCCTGCCAGTCACCAGAGAGAGTGGCGCGAGTTACGAAGCAATCCCTACGCGTGTCTTTACAATAAGCAAAAAACATCTGCTCGCGAAAAAGACGCCATTTTTAGCCATTACCCCCTTATTGCCTTTCCATCAATCAGACTTGTGTTAAGAAAGTCGATTACATTACCCGACTCTGTTTCACTTAACGAAGTATTGCAATCAACGAATTTAAAAATCGGTGTGGTAAAAGGCCGCTCTTACGGTGAACAACTCGATACTATCATCGAAGCAAACAAAGCTGCATTTGTGTGGGGTGAAGGGCTAAACTCGGCCTTTAATCATAGAGAACGAGTAGCGAAAGGAACCTTGGATGGTGTGCTTGAATACAGTGAAGTCTACCTTGATCACTTTGCCAACCGACCTGAATCTGACGAAGTCACTTTCCATTCGATTGAAGGTGTTAACGAAACCGTTTTTGGCTACATTGCGTGTGCACGTAGCGTTCATGGAAAAATGGCGATTGCCAGCTTTGACGAAGCAATGGACAAACCTGAGTACTTCAACTACATGATCAATATGCATCGAGTTTCCTTCCCTGCTGTAGAGTTTCAATTTTTGAAAGATGCGCTTGAAGCCGCTTACCAGATCCCAGCAAAAAGTAATGCCGTTCCACCAGATACCACATTACATCTGGCGCGCAGAAAATGAAAAACATTCTTTTAAAAAGAATGAAAGGAGCTTTTTTTACTAATTTTATTACTTTAAAACGGTAGCTATACTTTCTCCATCAACTGCACATTCGCAGTGAACAAATAAAACGTTGGAGAACATCATGAAACTAGTAACTTTAATTTCAGACAATAAAGCCCTTTCAAATATTGCCCTTCTATTTGCTCGCCTCAGTATGGCTGCTATCTTTTTACTCGCTGGCTTGAACAAAGTGCAATATTACGATGGAAATGCACAATACATGGCTTCAAGTGGATTGCCAGCAGAATTACTTCCTTTAGTAATTGTGTTTGAGATTGGTGCTGCACTTTTGATTATTACCGGATTTATGACACAAATCACCGCCATCGCGCTTGCTGGATTTAGTATCGTAAGTGCACTGTTATTCCACTTTAATCTTGGTGACCAAATGCAATTCATCATGTTCTTTAAAAATGTTGCGATGGCTGGTGGATTCTTGGCGTTGGCAGCAACCGGTGCAGGACGCTTTAGTGTTGACCATAAAATCCTGTCGAAATAGAAAAAACGACCCGCTCGAAAATAAAAAACCACAAAGTTTAGCTTTGTGGTTTTTTATTTTCGTTACCAATTTTGTCTGTGCTAATGCACGTCTTTTGAAAAGATGCTTAAATTATCCTTTGACATCAACGCCCAAGAATTCTTCGATGTAGCCGCAAGATGCTTTTTTAGCGCAGACCAATAGCTGAAGCACGCATTCAGATTTTCACAACCACATCGTGAAAAGGATGAAAGTCATCAATTAGTAACCTTGAAAAATTTCCCATTTACGTAAATAAAACGTACATTCGTGCTTTGCTGCTGTTTCAAAAATCAATGGAGTTTTTGCATAAACCATGGACATTTCGCTTTCAATAAGGCAATACTATCAACAGCGTCGATCTCACTTCCATGCGTATCATCAGATAGTTTTACCGTTAAACGGATATATTGAAATAACAACATTGCATTATTCCGGGACAATTTCCCGTGGCGAATGTGTTGTCATTCATGCCGGTTTAGTTCACTCATTTAAAGCACAAGAAGACGCTCGTTTCATCGTCGCAGATTTAAATCAACTCCCTACCAAGTTGACTCTCGAAAACCATATTAAATATCAGCTTTCTTCGACATTTATGCACTTTCTCACGTTTATTGAATCGCAATTGCAATCAGCGGTCGATAAGAACATCGAACATCAATCTTGTACGTTGTTTTATGCATTGCTCGATACGTTAAGTGAACATATAGTGCAAGACAAACGGATCCAAGCGGTGATGATCTACATGCAAGAAAATCTTTCAAACGAGTTAAACCTTGAGATGCTTGCAGGCATAGCTTGCCTAAGTCCAACCCAATTTAAAAAACGCTTTACTGCTGAATTATGTGAATCCCCAATGGCTTACCTTACAAGATTGAGAATGGAGAAAGCGAAAGCATTGCTGCATCACACCGATATGCCAGTTAATCTTGTTGCTTACAAGGTGGGTTACCTTGATCATTCTGCTTTTAGTCGGCGCTTTTATCGATTTTTCGGCATATCCCCATCAAAAATACGCTAGAAAATAATTAACTTTCTGCCTAACGATACGTCTTATTAGCACAAATCGGTGTAAATATTCAGGCTAAGATTGAACGACTTTCTCATTCCTTCAGAACGAAATAATAAGGTGAAATAAAATGAGTGAAACAATATCTTGGCAGGACTTTGAACGTATCCAAATTTGTGTAGGTACTATTATTGAGGTGAAACCTTTTCCTGAAGCAAGAAAACCTGCGTTTAAATTGTACGTTGATTTTGGGGAGCATATCGGCGTCAAGAAATCGAGTGCTCAGATCACGGACTTATACTCGATAGAAACGTTGGTCGGTAAACAAGTCGTCGCTGTGATTAATTTCCCTGAGAAACAAATTGGTCCTTTTAAGTCTCAATGCTTAGTGACAGGTTTTCATAACGAAGATGGTCATGTGGCGTTAGCCATTCCCGAGTTTAAGGTGCCCAATGGCACTCGACTAGCGTGAAGCAAGCCTGACCAGATTCACTCATCACTTAACCATTGGCTAAGTGATGAGTGAGTCCATTTTCAAGTTTTTGATATTCTTCTTTGTAGTTGTCTTTCACTAGTGCTGCATCAATTTGGTGAAAATAATAGCGTGAACTTTGAACATCATGTAATTCATAAAGCGATTGAGATAAACGAAGTAGATACATTACTCTGAACGAAGCGAGCTCGGGTTCCTCGACATAGTCCAACGTTTCAAGAAAGTAGCGACAGGCTTCATTAAATTGATTATTTAATTGGAGTGTTCGTGCTAGGTTGCCAAGTGCAATGTGCATTTTACCACGATGACCAATTATACGAGCGTATTCCAAAGCGGTTATACGGTGTTCCACGGCCTTTTCCAGATTGTTCCATTCGAAAAAAACATTCGCAAATTGTTCGTTTAACTCATAAAGGAAATTGGGATCTTTACTTTTTGCAAAGCGATTTTGTGCCATCAACAAGATTTGATATGCACGCTTCGTGTGACCAAAAACGACCTGCATATTTGCAAGCTCGATAACTCTTAATGGATCGCCAAACGCTTCATAGAGACCTTCTAGTAGCACTACGGTTTGATTCGCGTAGAGGCTCTGCTTTTGCTTCGGGTCCAACAACCTGAAGACTTTTCGCATAATAAAAGTTCAACTGAGCACAAAAAATGGGGGGAAGCTTAGATTGCTCAGCCAATAGTGGCTCTATCTCAACGACGAGTTGCTGAAATTTCTGAAAATCATAAAGATAATCAAGTTGGTAGGATTTTATTTTCAACCAATCGTGGGATAAATATTCTTTTTCAGACAATCGCTTGTTGATAAAGTCAATGCAAGAGATAGATGTCGTTTGCGCGCAGTAGGTTTCATGGTCACTTATGTGTTCAGCACCCAAAGCGGCTTGCTGAGATAAAAAATAGAGTGCAAAAAATGCAATGTATCTATTCATAATTGTTTGTTTTAATTTTATTTTTATTAAACTAAACCAGTCTATCAAGATTCTTTTGGTTAAAAATCACACTTTGGTATTAATTTGGCAAAACGCTACAAAATAACACAAAAAGAAAAACACCAAACAAACAAAATAAACACAATGGTTACATAATTTCATTTGGTGTTGGTTAGCAACTCGGTATTTGGTTGTGTTAAAAGGTTACTCGAGTTCAGATAAAACGCGTACCGCGATTTCAACATCTTCGTTTGTCGTTCGCCAGTTACTAAATGCAGCTCGGATTATGCTTTGGCCTTGCCAACGTCCAGGCGTCATAAACACTTTTCCTGACTGATTGACTTTTTTAAGGACATTTCGCGTATCCTCATCGCTGCCATTCTTCGGTTTAAAAAGTACGACATTTAAAAGGCAGTCTTTGGCTAACTCAAAACCTTCGGAACGACGAATCCAGTTTGCCATCTGCTCAGCGCATTTTATATTATTCTTAATTTGCTCTGTGACCCCGTCTCGCCCGTAACTGAGTAAAGTGGCGAAAACGGGTAACGCGCGGAAACGTCGTGAGTTTTCGATACCAATGGACATAAAAGGAATTTCAGCATCTTCATTGGCAAGATAAGGCGCATCGACATGACACGTCTGTTTGAGTATCTCTATATGCTTCGTTAGAAACACGCCGCAATCGTATGGCACATTGAGCCATTTGTGACAATCAAGCGTGATACTGTCAGCGTACTCTAAGCCTTTGGTTTTTCCATTAGGTCCAGCCACTAAACGTTCAAAAATTCCAAACGCAGCATCTACATGTAACCATGCTTGGTACTCACGACAGATCTTGGCAATGCTGTCTAAATCATCATAATCGGTGCCCGTCACCGTTCCTGCACTGGCTATCACAATAGGGACACATTTCGGATTTTGTAGTTTTAATGCCTTTAAATTTGAAATGAGCGAATCTAACGCCAAGGCTTCTGAGTTTGATTTTGTTTTAATTGCTTCCCATTGTTTCTGACCGAAACCCGCAAATCCGAGCGCTTTTACCATACTGGCGTGAGGCGTTGCGCTTAAAACCTTTGTCTCAACTCCATAAAAACCGTCTAACGCGACATTAATACCACTTTGCCGTCCGGCATATTGCCGAGCCACAAGAGCACCAAGTACATTCGCGCTTGTTGCACCAGTGGTAAAAACGCCGTCGAAGGTATTAGGCAATTCAAACAATTCAGCTAGCCATTTGAGAGTTAACCGTTCAATGTTGGATGCAGCTGAGTCCCCGCCTTTAGACACATTCTGGTTTAGGCTGGTTACTAACCAATCGGCATAAGTTGCTGTTGGGTTAGCACCACCTGTTACAAAACCCCAATAACGTGGACCGTTACTACCGGACAAGCGTGGTTCAATCTGATGTTTGAACTCAGTACAAAACCCCGAAAATCCAAAGCCGCTTTCAGGTAACGCAAAATAGGGGTACGTATCGTTAGGTGCAACGACTGGTCTGTTATTAAGTTCACCTTGATGACTTAATTGTTCAGCTAAGGCCGAGATTAAGTGCATATGCTCCATGTGTTTTCCTTCGTTAATTTCACTTTGACCGACTCAGTGTAGGTCACCTAGAATAAGATAACAGATACAGATTTTTCTAAAATTTAGATAACAGATGGGCATACCAAAATACAAGGTGCTTGCAGACCTAGTTCAAAGCAATATTTCAAAAGGCTTGTACGGACGTGAACAACCTTTGCCTTCCCTGAGGCAATTTTGCCAACTTCATGAAATCAGTATGACAACCGCGCTCGCCACTTATCGCTACTTAGAATCATTGGGTTCTATCGTTGCAAGTGAGAAACGAGGGTATTTTGTCTCTAACTCGCCACTGAAACCCGCCCAATTTGCTCAGTTTGATGCTCAAATTAAATCCGTAGAAGTTGCTCGACGCAATGATCAAAATCCACAGTTTGGATTCGCAACAGCGCAAATCGATTTATTGTTGATGGATTCAGAAAATTTGGCTGCAAGTGTGGCGCGGGTGAGCCGGAAAAACAGTGCTATTTTTAGTTATGCTAACGTTGCAGGGAGCGACTTGCTCCGCGAGGCGCTTTGTAAACATTTTTCGAGCCAAGGATTTCATCTACAACCTCAAGAGCTAGTTATTACACAAGGCAGTTTAGATGCAGTCATGACGGCGCTGCAAACCGTATGTGAACGAGGCGACTCCGTCGCGGTTTCATCTCCTTGTTATAGTGGTCTTCTGAACGTGTTGGCCGTTCTAGGATTAAAAGCATTTGAAATTCCAAGCGCTCAAGATGGACTCGACCTGGCACAGCTTGAAGACGCAATGGTGCGGAAAAAAATACAGGCCTGCCTACTCACAGCCAATCATCAAAACCCAAGCGGCCACAGCATTAGTGCAAATCAAAAAAGTGCATTGGCTAATATGGCACATCAATATCGTGTACCAATCATTGAAGATGACGTGTTTCGGGAACTCAGTCACCGTTTTCATGTCCCAGCCCCCATAAAATCTTATGATAAGCACGGTTGGGTGATGTGGTGCAGTAGTGTGTCAAAAACTCTCGCGCCAGGGCTTCGGCTCGGCTGGTGTTTGCCTGGCCGATTTCATCAAACATTCCTCAATTTAGTTGCCGCTCGTTCTCTTGGTGGAAACACTCCACTGCAGCTAGCACTTGCCGATTACATAGAACGAGGCCATTACCGTCGCCACTTAAACAAGCTAAATCCGCAACTTGCTTTACAATGTTTAGAATATATTTCCTTGGTTAATCAATATTTTCCTGAGCGAGTGTTGACTCATTCGCCAACTGGAGGGCTGGTACTGTGGTTTAATATTGCACCGTTGAAAGGGGAAGAGATAAAAGCGCAATTGGCACAACAAGGGATCTCAATTCGCGCAGGCAATGAATTTTCAACAACGCCCCATTATCAACACTATATTCGTATTAATATGGGCTTAAAGCTGCAAGGTGAAGTGAAAGGCAAATTTATCGACTTACTCGAATATCTAAAAACAAAACTCGTATCGAATGAACGCGACACAATTGACTAAAAACCCCGCATTTGCGGGGTTTGGAGGGGATTAATCTGAAGTCAGATTTGGAATTCGAACTGTACCTTCCATTAGGACTCGCGCACTGCGACTCATAATGGCTTTTGTCGCTTGCCATTGCCCGTTAACGCATTTCGCTTCGGCGCCGACTCTTAATGTGCCTGAAGGATGGCCAAACGTAACCACACTGCGCTCGCCGCCGCCCGCAGCCAAATTGACCAAAGTTCCTGGGATAGCAGCTGCCGTGGCAATTGCGACTGCCGCCGTGCCCATCATCGCGTGGTGGAGTTTACCCATTGACAGTGCACGTACGTTCACATCAATGTCAGTTTGTGCAATCGCTTTGCCACTCGAAGAAACATACGCTTTTGGTTTGCCAACAAACGCAATTTTCGGCGTATGTTGACGTGCTTCAGCTTCGCTTAAATCTTTAATTAAGCCCATTTTAAGCGCACCATGCGCACGAATGGTCTCGAAGCGTTTAAGCACTTCTGTTGAACCATTGATTGCGTCCTGCAGCTCTGTGCCATCGTAGCCCAAGTCTTCCGCATTAAAAAACAGCGTTGGGATGCCGGCATTGATCATGGTAACGGGAAACGTCCCGATCCCTGGCACTTCAAGTGTATCAACCAAGTTGCCCGACGGGAACATATCGCCTTCACCATCGCTTGGATCCATAAACTCAACCACAACTTCCGCCGCCGGAAAAGTTACACCATCGAGTTCAAAGTCACCCGTTTCTTGCACTTCACCATTGGTCATAGGAACATGGGCAATAATCGTCTTTTGGATGTTTGCTTGCCAAATACGCACGACCGCAACGCCATCATGAGGAATACGCGCCGCGCCCACTAAACCGTTTGCAATAGCAAAAGCACCAACCGCAGCCGTTAAATTACCACAGTTGCCACTCCAATCGATAAACGGTTTATCAATAGCTACTTGGCCAAACAAGTAATCTACGTCGTGATCCACTTGGGTACTTTTACTTAAAATCACTGTTTTACTGGTGCTTGAAGTCGCTCCGCCCATACCGTCTGTATGCTTACCATAAGGATCTGGGCTGCCGATCACTCGCAGTAACATCGCATCGCGCGCTGCCCCAGGCACTTGCGCTTCTAGCGGTAAATCAGTCAGATTAAAGAACACCCCTTTTGACGTACCGCCGCGCATGTACGTCGCAGGGATTTTCATTTGTGGTTTAAAACTCATATGCTTTCCTTTGGGCGATGAACCATCGCCCACAAAAACTTTGACTACACGTTACCTTCTAGGAAATCTTGCGCAAAACGTTGTAACACCCCACCCGCCTCGTAAATAGACACTTCTTCTGCGGTATCTAAACGGCACGTTACTGGTACTTCGATGCGTTCGCCATTACGACGATTTACGATTAATGTCAGCGTAGTACCCGGCAAACGCTCACCTTTCACGTCATAGGTTTCTGTGCCATCTAGTTCGAGCGTTAAACGATTCGTGCCCGGTTTAAACTCAAGCGGTAACACGCCCATACCGATTAAGTTAGTACGGTGAATACGCTCAAACCCTTCAGCCACAATCGCTTCAACCCCCGCCAAACGCACGCCTTTGGCCGCCCAATCGCGTGATGACCCTTGACCATAATCCGCACCAGCGACGATGATGAGTGGTTGTTTGCGCTCCATGTAGGTTTCAATCGCTTCCCACATGCGCGTTACTTGGCCTTCTGGCTCTATACGTGCGAGCGAACCTTGCTTCACATTACCCGCTTCGTCGCGCACCATTTCGTTGAACAGTTTCGGGTTCGCAAACGTCGCACGCCGCGCTGTCAAATGGTCACCACGATGCGTCGCATATGAGTTAAAGTCATCTTCTGGTAAGCCCATTTTATGCAGGTATTCACCCGCTGCACTGTCCATCATAATCGCGTTTGACGGCGATAAATGATCCGTTGTAATGTTATCGCCAAGCACCGCGAGAGGACGCATACCCGTCAGCGTACGCGGCGCCGCTAATGCGCCTTCCCAATACGGAGGACGGCGAATATAAGTACTCATTGGGCGCCAGTCGTAAAGCGGATTAATGTGATCGCCATAATCGACGCTTAAATCAAACATTGGGTCGTAAATCGCACGGAATTGCTCAGGCTTCACGCTTTTTGCAATGACTGCATCAATCTCTTCGTCCGATGGCCAAATGTCTTTGAGCGTCACAGCTTGACCCGCTTGATCGTATCCTAAAACACCCGTCTCAATGTCAAAACGCACGCTACCGGCAATCGCATACGCCACCACCAACGGCGGTGAAGCTAAAAACGCTTGTTTCGCATATGGGTGAATACGCCCATCAAAGTTGCGGTTACCAGAGAGTACAGCCGTTGCATACAAGTCGCGGTCAATCACTTCTTGTTGAATAACAGGGTCAAGCGCGCCGCTCATACCGTTACAAGTTGTACACGCAAACGCGACAACGCCAAAACCAAGCTGTTCGAGCTCCGGCAAAAGGTTGGCGTCTTCCATGTATGACTTAACGACTTTAGAGCCTGGTGCAAACGAGGTCTTCACCCAAGGCTTGCGGGTTAAGCCTTTGGCGTTGGCGTTACGCGCCAGCAAGCCCGCGGCGACAACGTTACGCGGGTTAGAGGTATTCGTACAGCTGGTAATCGCAGCGATAATCACCGCGCCATCTGGCATTTTACCGTCTTCTTCTACATAGTCTTTTACGATACCTTGCGCTGCAAGCTCAGAGGTTGCCACACGACGGTGCGGGTTCGATGGGCCTGCAAGGTTGCGAGTGACGGTCGATAAATCAAACTTAAGCACACGCTCGTACTGCGCATTTACTAGGCTATCCGCCCAAAGACCAGTATGCTTTGCGTAGTGCTCAACTAATTTGACTTGTTCTTCATCACGGCCAGTAATACGAAGGTAATCAATGGTTTTTTCATCGATGTAGAACATCGCTGCTGTTGCACCGTATTCTGGTGTCATGTTCGAAATTGTTGCGCGGTCGCCAAGGCTTAAGCTCTTCGTACCTTCGCCAAAGAACTCTAAATACGCCGAAACTACACGCTCTTTACGCAAAAATTCCGTGATAGCAAGCACGATATCGGTTGCAGTAATGCCCGGCTTTCTTTGACCCACTAATTCCACACCAACGATGTCTGGTAAGCGCATGTAAGATGCGCGACCTAGCATGACGCTTTCTGCTTCAAGGCCGCCTACACCAATCGCGATAACGCCCAGTGCATCAACGTGCGGCGTATGACTGTCGGTACCCACTAACGTATCCGGAAACGCCACGCCATCGCGCACTTGCACAACTGGCGACATTTTCTCTAAGTTGATTTGGTGCAAAATGCCGTTACCCGGCGGGATCACATCGACGTTTTTAAACGCAGTTTTTGTCCAGTTAATAAAGTGGAAACGGTCTTCGTTACGACGATCTTCCACCGCGCGGTTTTTCTCAAACGCGTCTTTGTCAAAACCACCGTATTCCACAGCCAGTGAATGGTCTACGATAAGCTGGGTTGGTACGACTGGGTTTACTTTTGACGGATCACCGCCTTTTTCCGCGATGGCATCACGAAGGCCAGCTAAATCCACCAGTGCGGTTTGACCTAAAATGTCGTGACACACCACACGCGCCGGAAACCATGGGAAGTCTAAATCACGGCGACGTTCAATAATCTGTGTGAGCGAATCAGTCAATGTCTCTGGTGTACAACGACGTACTAAGTTTTCGGCAAGTACACGCGAAGTATAAGGTAGCGTGTCGTATGAGCTCGGTTTAATGGCTTCGACAGCTTCGCGCGTATCAAAAAAATCTAAATTGGTATTCGGTAAGGTCTTACGAAATTGCGTGTTCATGCTCATATCCAACTGCAATCGGTGACAGGATGACAACAAGGGTTGTTGTCAAAGCCAAGTGCAAAGGACACTTGGCTTTTGGTTCTTTCTAAAGCGTATTAACGAGATGCGATTGGGGTAACTGAACGCAGTTCTTCACCCACGTACTCCGCCGATGGGCGAATAATACGGTTGTCTGCTCGCTGTTCCATTACGTGAGCCGCCCAACCTGTTAAACGTGACATTACGAAAATCGGTGTGAACAATTTCGTTGGAATGCCCATAAAGTGATACGCTGATGCATGGAAGAAATCTGCGTTACAGAATAGCTTTTTCTCACGCCACATCACTTCTTCACAGCGCACTGATACTGGGTAAAGCACTGTGTCGCCTACGTCAGCAGCCAATTTTTCAGACCATAGTTTGATAATCGCGTTACGCGGATCCGACTCAGAGTAAATCGCATGACCAAAGCCCATGATTTTCTCTTTGCGCTCAAGCATGCCCATCATTTCTTGCTCAGCGTGATCAGCAGAAGTAAAGCGTTCGATCATTTCCATCGCCGCTTCGTTTGCACCACCGTGCAATGGACCACGTAGTGAGCCAATCGCGCCAGTAATACAGGAATGCATATCCGAAAGTGTTGATGCACACACGCGAGCTGTAAACGTAGACGCATTAAACTCATGCTCAGCATACAGGATCAATGACACATGCATGACGCGCTCATGCAGTTCTGATGGCTTTTTGCCGTGAAGTAAATGTAAGAAATGCGCACCGATTGAGTTATCGTCTGTTTCAACGTCAACACGCACGCCATCATGGCTAAAGCGATACCAGTAACAAATGATACTTGGGAAAGCCGCTAGCATGCGATCCGCCACTTGTTGTTGCATATCAAAGCTATGCTCACCTTCAAGGTTACCTAGCATTGAACAGCCTGTACGTAATACGTCCATTGGATGTGCATCAGCAGGAATACGCTCTAATACATCTTTAAGCGCTTGTGGCAGGCCACGCATACCTTTTAACTGTGTTTTGTAGGTTGCTAATTCATCTTGCGTTGGAAGTTTACCTTTCAAAATAAGGTAAGCGACTTCTTCGAACTCGCAGTTTTCTGCCAAATCTTTAACATCATAGCCACGGTAAGTTAAACCCGAGCCTGATTTACCCACGGTTGATAATGCTGTTTTACCCGCTACTTGACCGCGTAAACCTGCTCCACTTAGTACTTTTGCCATTTGTTGTCTCCTGAATTTTTCCTGCTGTTTTACATGTCCTTGCTGTCGTTTTTATTGCAAAGGACGAAAAGATGCGTTGCCGCGCACCTTGCAATTATTTGTTTTTACCTTCCGCGAAGAGCTGATCAAGCTTTTGCTCGTAATCGTGGTAACCTAAATAATCATAGAGTTCCATTCGAGTTTGCATGGAATCGACTACCGCTTTTTGGTCACCATTGGCAAGGATAGACTGGTACACCATTTCTGCTGCTTTATTCATTGCTCGGAATGCGCTGAGTGGGTACAACACCATGTCTACTCCCCATGCGCCTAGCTCTTCTTTGTTCCAAAGTTCGGTTTGCCCAAACTCAGTAATATTAGCAAGAATTGGGACATCCAATGCTTCGCTGAATGCGCGATAATGCTCTTCTGTTTTCACCGCTTCGGCAAATATCCCATCCGCACCCGCTGCAACGTAGGCTTTTGCACGCTCAATCGCTTTCTCTAAGCCTTCTTGTGCAAACGAATCCGTACGCGCCATGATAAAGAAGTTCGGATCAGTACGCGCATCTACTGCCGCTTTAATACGATCCACCATTTCTTCAGTCGATACGATTTCTTTATTTGGACGGTGACCACAACGTTTTTGCGCCACTTGGTCTTCAATGTGCACTGCAGCGACACCTGCTTTTTCCATATCTTTTACGGTTTTAGCAATGTTAAAAGCCCCACCCCAACCCGTGTCGATATCGACCATTAATGGCAAATCACATGCTGCGGTAATACGGTATACGTCTGCTAAGACATCGTTAAGCGACGTCATGCCTAAATCTGGCAAGCCATAGGAAGCGTTCGCTACACCGCCGCCCGACAAGTAAATTGCTTGGTGACCGATGCGCTTTGCCATCATCGCGCTGTACGCGTTGATAGTCCCAACGATTTGCAATGGTTTATTCGCCGCTAACGCGTCACGAAATTTCTTTCCTGCACTCATGATGATCTCTCTTTGCTGTTATCGCTCGAAAGCTTGTTGGCAATGTTATTTTTAGAATATTGAATATGACGACGCATCAGCATTTCCGCAAGCTCAGGGTCTCGATTACTGATTGCGCGCACAATATGTTTATGTTCATCAAACGCGGTGGTTACGCGAGGTCCCGCCATCCCTAACTGTACTCGATACATTCGAATCAGATGGTACATACCGTTAATAAGCATGTTAATTAGATGATTATTTTTACTACCAAGAATTATCCGATAATGAAAATCGACGTCCCCCGCTTCTTGATAGTATGACTCTCCACCTTTGACCTCATCAAAGTGATCACCAAGCAATGCGTTTAAACCTTGAATGTCTTCATCCGTCATGTGAATAGCAGCTAAACGTGCTGCCATCCCTTCTAAGGATTCACGTACTTGGTACAACTCTTCAAGCCCAGCCTCGCTCAGCGTGACGACTCGTGCACCGACATTCGCTTTACGCTCCACTAAATGACACGCTTCAAGACGGTTAATTGCTTCACGAACAACCGCTCGACTGACTGTGTATTTTGTCGACAATTCAGTTTCACTCAACTTAGTGCCTGAGGGGATCTCTCCATCGACAATTTCTTTTCGCATGCGATAAAACGTTTTGTCTGAAGAAGTTACAGCTTGCTCAGTAAAGATATCTAGGGCCATATTCAAAAGTGGAGATGACAAGTTGTAGACAATCTTAGCAGTATTCTAAGAATGATCAATATAAAACCCTAAGATTGTCGACAAAAGTAGCATGCCTTACACAATAAATTCACTTTATCTATCAAGAGGCAGTCGACTATACTTTGATTAGTTCTAGCTGGAGTTGTTGATTGTGAAGTCATTTTTTAGAGCTTTGGTTGTAATCTTTGTTTCTGCGCTCACTTTTGATGCGTCGGCAAAGCTGCAAGTATTGACTGAGTTGTCCCCACCCAATCAAACAATGGTGAATAACGAAGTGTCTGGTTCCAGTACGGAACTGGTGAGAATGATCCTGTCAAAATCCAATCTTGAAGGCGATTTTACTTTACTGCCATGGGCACGAGCCTACCATCTCGCAAAAAACCAGCCTAATGCGCTGATTTATAGTATTGCTAGAACTACCGAGCGAGAAACACTCTTTCGTTGGATTGGCCCTGTAGCAGTATTTGAGACTCGGGTTTGTAACCAATAGTTATAGAGACGATATTGCTCTAGCGACCGTAGAGCAAGCAAGAGCCTACCGAATTGCCGTACAACGTAACGATATTGCTCAGACGATTCTCACTGAAATGGGCTTTGACGTTATCGTCACCAGTGATATTGAAAAGTCATATCAACTGTTAGTGACAAATAAAATCGATTTTGTGATTGATGACAAACGTCTAATAAAAAATATGGCGAAAGAACTCAATTTACCTGAAGACCAGTTTAAATTCGCACTCCCCGTTCCTGAATTATTTGTCAAAGGCTATCTCGCGGCGAATAAAGATTTACCGGAAGAACAGTATCAAGCGCTACTGAGCGCATATCAGTACATTTCCAAATCGGCTGTTTATTCCGAAGTGCTTCACCTCAACTAGTCGAATTGACGGATAATCAGTTACAGCGAGGAAGTGTGTGCAATTAAGCACCTTATTACTAGTATGCATAGTCGAACCTAAAAACAAAAAAGCAGGCCTGGGCCTGCTCTTTCATCAAATTCTGTAGCTCTATGTATTAAAGAACTTTAATACTTTCAGCTTGAGGACCTTTTTGGCCTTGAGTGATAGAGAACTCAACCTTTTGGCCTTCTGCTAGCGTACGGAAACCGTTACCTTCGATAGCGCTGAAGTGAGCGAATACGTCAGGGCCGTTTTCCTGTGCAATAAAACCAAAACCTTTTGATTCATTAAACCACTTTACGGTGCCTGTTACAGTTTGTGACATAGTACTAAATCCTAAATATTAAACATTTGTGCCCGAAGGCATTTTAAAGATCAAAAAAATACGGAGCTTAAAACTTCAGGACGGTACTACAGCTTACAAACGCTAGACAACGTAATGGAATTTCAAACGACGGACTTTTCTGTCCTTCACCATCTTATTGCCACTCATAGACCAAGTCAATGTATTTGGGGTCGGTATAAAAAATAATTCAAGCGTGTCTAATTTAGTTGATCTAGCACGTTAACGCGCGTTCTTGGATGAGGTAAAATAGCGAAAATTCATTGATGGAAGGGGAACGCATTGACCCGTTTGTTGCAAGCTTTACTACTAAGTTGTAGTCTCTGTACATACACCTTTGCAAGTGAGCAAAAAGCGGTAACGCAACTGCGGATTTCCTATCTTAACCACCCTTCGGTACTTTCTTTTGCACTTCCAATTGTCAAAAGTGCTTACCTACGAGCAGGCATTGATGCGGAGTTTATCGAGCTTCCTGCACATCGTTTATTGCAAGAAATAGACGCAGGGCACACTGACGGCGATGTGATCCATGCACAAGAGATATTCACGCCATTTTCAAACATTATGAAAGTTGGGCCACCTTTGACCCGAGTTGAATATCTACTCCTTTGCGCCCCTAATGTACCTTGTGACAACTCGGTTTTGATTTCAAGCCCCGAAACGATTGTGGCCACCGACCAATCAAAGCGAGTGATTACCAGCCAATACCCGTCAGCACGAAACCGTAATTTTTATCCACTTAATTTTTTAGGCAAGCTACCAGAACTATTAAACACACATCGGTTTAATTACGCAATTTATATCGTATCAAGTGAGTGGCCACTCCCCGAAAGCTTGCAACATTTACAGATGCACCCGCTTTTTTCATCCGAAGCCTATCACATATTACATAAGCGGTTTGCAAAACTTGCACCCGTGATAGGAAAAGCGATAGAAGATGAATTAGAGAAGCGGAATAGCCAAGCTAATCAAATCACCAAAGAATAGAATTAACTCCTGAGTTAAGAGTCATCCAATCGCCAATCTGTTTAAAAATAAGAAAAACACCAAGTATAAAGGTGACTATATGTGCCTAAAGTACCCATATAGCCACATTTTTTATCAGGTATTAATACTCGTATTCCAGCGCTAAACGGAAACTATGGTCTTTACCATTGTGACCGATTTCCGATATGAATCCTGCTTCCCACTTTAACTGACGTTGACCTTCAAAACGGTAAAGACCGATAAAACCAGGTCCAATGCCAAAAAAGTCCTGACCCGCGTAAATCTCTATCGCTGGTTGAAATGCAGGAACTAAACGATAACGATACTGGGCACGGAACTCGCTTTCCCATTCATCCTCAATGTCTTTTCCCCATTCTCTAATTAGAAAAGCGTTCATCGTTAAACTCGTGCGGCCAATCTCCTTTTCGAAAATTAAACCCGTTGTTGCTTCGTAGGCTGATTCTTTGGTACGTTTTTCAAGTTCAAACAGAAGCCCCCAGTCCGCCCAGTACTTCCCTTGTTCGACTATTTGCCAACGTACTTCACCTTCAAATGCGGCCAAATCGTAGTTGTCTCTATCGTTTGGATTACGTTCTCCGATCGCAAAGCCTTCAATCGCAAGCCCTTCGGCGACCGCAAAGCCGAGGCCAAAACGTTGCGCCAAATAGTTCTTAGTGTCTGTTTGCCGTGAGTGTAATCGCCATTCTGCTGCTTTTTCATTTGGTAAAACATAAGGATGATAAACTTTATCCACGACCATCCCATCTGCCCATGCAAAAATTGGCGACAAGGCCACACATAACCAAACTGACACAAACGCAGTTACTCGTTTCATGCAAGACTCCTTAAGTTACGACGTTGCACCGATGCGATGACAAAAAAACAAAACAAAACACTGCCAATATAGGCCACTAAACTAACCAGTCCGGGACTTGCTTCATACCCCATAAGTGCTCTCAACACTCGGCCAATGACCGAATGCTCATCCAGAATGAGTCGTAAATCGTAAACGCCAGAGGAGGTTGGCAGTAAATCAATTTGCGCCCCTAAATCCGCGGCAATCGCTATTTTACTGCCCGCATGTAAAGCGAATAGGGCTAACAACATCCTTGGCAGTGCTCGTACATTTGTATTGGCTAGGAAGAAATAAAGCAGCGTGCTGAAGCTAAAACAAATGCCTATCCCCAGCATGGTGCCAATTGCAAGAGATTGCATGGCATCTGCAGACGCAAAGCCAACGATATAGGTTAAAAAATTACTGAGGTAAACGACTATCGCGATGACGATTGCGAATTGTGGCCAGCGACTTGTGCGATGAATGAAACTCATGATCATGGCAATGTAAAGTGCACTGAGCATCAGCATTTGAGTAATCTCAAGCCCTCGATAATCAAACCACTGGCTCACCATACCTATTAGATTTAGGTATACAATGCTAAGTCCAACACCCAAAATGGTTGCATTTAATGATTGTCTATTCGAGATACGATTCTCGCTGACGACTTGACGCAATAACACCCATAATAACGCGATTGGTAAACACTGATTGATACTAATAATCACGGTGTTAAGAAGCATTGTCAGGCTCCTTCGCGACCACTACCCCTTGCGCTGTGTTTGGTGAGAACTCACCAAAGAAACGGTATTCGCCAGGTTCTAAAGGGCCAATATAAATAACACTTTTACGACCGGGAAAAAGTACCTTTTCTCTATTCAGATCAAAACTGTCGAACTCTTCAGGTTCGGCATCTTTGTTTTCAATAACTAAGCGAACTTTCTTTCCGGCAGGCACTTCCACTTTCGCAGGCGTGAACAGGTGGTTTTCAAGTACCAATAGAAAGCTGTCACTTGCGAAAGCAAGTGTACTGATAAAAAATCCGCTAAACGTCAGTAAAAGACAAAAAGCGTTAATTTTCATCTGACTCCTTGTTAAACCATACTGTTACCATTAGGCCGCCAAGACTAGCACGAGACAGTTCAATTTTAGCATGATAAATTGCAATTATTTGTTGAACAATGGCCATACCCAGTCCCGCACCTTTTTCACCAGAGGGGTGTTTATCACCACCAACGCGATAAAAACGGTCAAAAACGCGCGCGATTTGCTCATCAGTCATGCCTGGACCTGAATCCTCAATTCGCCAACCTACTTGGTTATTTTTATTAATCAGCGCTAGTTTAATCTCTCCACCTTGCGGTGTGTACTTAACCGCATTACTCAGCAAATTTCCCAATAATGTATTCAAGGTGAAATCACATCCTTGAATGGTTGCGCTGTCACCTTGTAGGCTAATTAGGTGATTTTTAGCGTCTATTTTGGCATAGTTGTCAGCTACAATTTGTTGAGTCACGCTCAGTAAATCTTTTGCGCTAAATTGGTTTTGCCATGAATCAGGCTCGGTGCGCGCTAGCGTCAGCATTTGCTCAACAATATGATTAAGCTGAGCAATACCAAGTTCCATGGCCTTGATACCATGCATATCGCCAGAGGCAACATTATGTAAATTTACTTTCAAACTGCTGATGGGCGTTTTCAATTCATGGGCAGCATCAGAGGCGAAATACCGCTCTCTTAAATACGCCGCCTCTACTTTCTTGAACAAGCTATTCATCCGTTCAATAACGGGGGCCACTTCCGCATCTTCAGAGCGAGTTTTAAGCTGGGTGAAGTCATTTGCGCGTCGAAATTGAAGTTCCTTAGAAAGTAAGGTTAACGGTTTTAGTGCTCGCCTTACATACCAAGCAATAGCAAGTGCAAGGAACGGCATAATAAGCACGAGCGGTGTCATCGCTGACACGATCAACGACTCAATGAGTGCAAAACGCTTGTTAACTGGCTCGGCCAAAAGTAGCGTTTTGTCTCCCTTTTGTTCGACATAAACTCTCAGACGTTTGCCTGACACATTAACCGTTCTAAACTCAGATTTTAAGAAATCTTCATGCGGTGTACTTTTCAGCAGAGCTGCACTGTAAATTGTGTCTGTGCCTTGCCAGAGTTTGGCATAAAACTCATTTTGCTCAGGCCAAGAAGCAACAGGTGTCTCAATTAATACCTGACTCAAACTGACAAGTTGCTGATCTAACTGCTTTTCCGCTTCGTTAAAACTCGTCTCATAACCTTGCAGTAGTGCCATAAACGCCGTGAGCACAAGGCAGGACAAGATTATCAACGTCAGCCTTAAGTTAATGGACAAACGTTTAGCGGGGGCAGTAGACATTTACTTCTTACCCATCACGTAGCCAATGCCGCGTAATGTTTTAATCGTGTCTTTAGGGAGTTTTTTACGTAGGTGGTGAATATGAACTTCAATAGCATTTGAACCAAGTTCCTCACCCCATTGATAAAGCTTATTTTCAAGCTGCTCTTTAGATAACACTCGCCCCACGTTTTCCATCAATGCTTTTAGTAACATGAATTCCTTACGTGGCAAATTGAGCGCAGCGCCATCAACGGTTGCAGAGTGACTAGCTAAGTCCAGTTCAATTCCATCTTGTTTGATAACACTCGACGTTGTTTGAGTAAAACGACGGCTTATTACGCGAAGGCGTGCAAAAAGTTCAATTGGTTCAAATGGTTTAGGTAGGTAGTCATCTGCGCCTAAATCAAGACCCGAAATTTTATCTTGAATGCTGTCACGTGCCGTTAAGATAATAACCGCAATCGCCATTTTCTTACGTCGAATGGTTTTTAAAAGATTTAGGCCGTCACCGTCTGGTAAGCCCAAATCTAAAACGACCAATTCCGTATTGTCTTCACTCAACAGGTTTTCCGCTGCAGCTAACGTTGACGCATGATCAACGCTGTAACCTTCTTTTTGCAGTGAGTGTATAAGCCCTTCAGCAAGAAGGGCATCATCTTCAACTAATAATAATCTCATTAATGCTTTTTCAGTTTCTTTTCTACTTTCGCCAATAACTCATCAACTTCAAGCTGACGATATTTATCTGCTTTTTCACGGCCATCACGCTTAGGCGCTGACTTTGCCTTTTGTAAATGTTCAAAAGCAGCTTGGTATTTTTTCTCATCATAGAGAAAATCGGCGTAAAAGTAATTAACATCCAAACCATCAGGGTTAATTTCTAATGACTTTTTGAAAAAGTTTTGGGCTTTTTTATCGCTACCAAAGCCAATCGGCCAACCTGGGACCTTCGCGTATAACGTACCTAGACTCGTTAGTGCTGAGCCTTGAAGTGCATTCTCGTCAATTTTGATTGCTTTTTCTAACTCATCTTTTGCTGCTTCCGCAAGTCCTAATGCACCTAAACCACCTTTAGCACCAGCAAAACTAGACTGAACAATTCCATGCCAAATATGGCTTTCTGCTTTTTCAGGATAGTGTTCTACCAAGGCTTCACTTTCTTTTACGAGTGCTTCAAACGCCTTTTCTTTTGCATCATCCTGCAGCTCATAATTCACGGTAGCCCAACTATGTTGTACCGCGCTTAAGTCTGCCAAGAAATCATTCCCAGCCCATAGCTGTGCGCAAAAAAAGGCACTGCTTGCTAAAATTAATGCTTTAATTTTCATAGTGATGACTCCTTAGTACCTAAGAATGATTTAATGGTTTTTAACTGTTTAATAATGGCTGAATCAACAAGCTCTGGAAACACGCCATTGAGTCTTGCAAAGAATTTCTCTGGAAACCCTATAGCACGGCGTCGCGCTGACGAATTTAGTAATGTCATGAATTCATTCGCGACCAACTCTGGCGAGTCCATTTTATTTCCCAACGCCTCGTTCATCGCTCGTACTTTCATATCGTTAATTTTCGTGTCGGTTGCTCGAGGTGCCAGATATTTAACTTGCACCTCTCCATCCAGTTCCCGAGATAACGCTTCAGTAAAGCCGCGAAGTCCAAATTTAGACGCGCAGTAAATGCTTTGATAAGGATAACCAATGGCACCAAACGCGGATCCAATGTTGACAACAGTACCGTGAGTACGTTTTAGCTGCGCGAGTAATGCTTGTGTTAGTCGCATTGGTGCAACTAAGTTCACGCATAACTGATTCAAAATCATTGAACTTGGCGTGTTCTCGAAAGGCAACATTTGATTAAGTCCTGCATTATTTACAAGTAATGCCGTTCCACCTAGCGCGTCCGCACGCACCGCGATTGCAGCCATTGCTCGCTCATCTTGAAGATCTTCAACAATGATTTCATGGCCTTCACCTAGCGACTTACGGAGCGTTTCTAATGCGGTTTCGTTTCGTCCAACTAACAAACAACGCCAACCATTTTGCGCTAATTGTTTTGCTATTTCCGCACCGATCCCGCCAGTTGCTCCGGTCACTACGGCTAATTTTTTACTCATGCAACCTCCTCATTATTTATAAGAGGTACAGCTGGGTTTGCCTCGATAGCGCGAAACACATCCCCATACAGTCGATAAAAACGTTTTGCACTATGAATGATTAGAGCCTGCTCTCTAGGGCACGTAATTCTCTCCATCAATCCTTTGAAAAAGTCGATGTGTTCAATGTCTAATGCACCATGAGATGTTAAATAGCTGAACGCTTTTCTTGGTAGATCCAGTTTTTCACGGATCATCTTGGCTGCATTATCAGCCAGTGCTATCGATGTGCCTTCAAGTACATTCACCATGCCGAAGAAGCACAATGGATTTACACGATTGATGCTGTCGTATGCGTAGCTCACCATCATTTCTGCAGCAAAACTTGGCGTACTGTGACGAACGACTTCTTTATCGTATCCACATGCTTGAATGTCATTCAAAATCCACTCTTGATGGCCCATTTCTTCCTCGATGTAATGACCAATTGCTTCACGCAACCATTCTTTCGAATCATCGAGTTTTCCACCGCACGTCATTAACAGTGGCACGGTATGCTTAACATGGTGATATGCTTGTTGTAAAAAAGAGACGTATTGGCCTGTTGAGATGTTACCAGTAAATACGTCCGCAATAATCGGTGCACTTGTCAAATACTCACGTTCTGCTTGAGTTTCCGCTTGTAAAATATCGTAAAATGAAGTCATTTGTGCTCTCCTAAGCAATTCGTGATGTTTGATAGAGTTCTGCAATTTCGTCTTGGAAATGAAGCGCGATTGCGTCTCTTTTTGGTCGACCATTTGCCGTCAACAGGCCTGATTCTGGCGACATGGGTGTATTCAACCTGAACCAGCGATTGACTTTGGCGTACGCTGGAAGCTGAAGGTTAATTTGTTCAACGTGTTTTTCTATTTGCTCATTTGTAATCGTTGGCAATGCGTAAATGACTGCAACTAGAAAGGGTTGTGCTTCACCAAATACAACACATTGCAGCAACCAAGGCGCACTTTGAAGTGCACTTTCTGGCCATTCCGGGCTGATGTTTCGTCCAAGGCTCGAAATAATCAGATTTTTTGAACGGCCGCTAATGATAACCCGCTCTTCATCCATTTCGACTAGATCCCCCGTTGCTAACCACTCACCTTGATTGAATGAAGGTTGTCCTAAATACCCTAGGAATAGCGGTCCTTTTACACACAATTCACCATCGACAATCTTGGCTTCTAGATGCGAAAGTATTTCGCCGACGCTTCCATCTTGAGTACCCACATTCAGCGCAACGACCGAACCGGCTTCAGACAAGCCATAACCTTGAAATGCTGGAATATTGAATGCCTGAGCGGTTTCTAATAAGGTTTTCGGCACTTGCGCTCCGCCAACCGCAACAAACGATAGGCTCGCAGGCGCAGTCCAACCTGCAGAAGCACTTAGAACTAGCACTTTTAGCAGTTCAGGAACCAAAATCATGGTTTCTGGATTGGTTGTTCCAATACGAGTTAAGAAAGCTGTCGGGTCGGAAAGTGAAGTACCCGAAAAACCAAGTTGCGTTAGGCTCGATACGATGACTTTGCCACCGGCTAGTAGAGGTGCGTAAATACCAGCAACATTTTCTAACAGCACCGAAAAAGGAAGCACACTTAAATGTTTAGGCCAAGGTACAGCAATTTTCTCTTTCAAACTTTTGGCGACAGTGAGCTGGTTTTCGAGTGAAAGGCAAACACCTTTCGGTTGACCCGTAGACCCTGACGTAAAGGTAATTTTTTGCGTCCCAACATGGAGGTTTACTTGTTCAACATCTTGCTTATATACGAATAACTCTGATCCAAACACGTTAAATTGATCGATAAGATCTAACCCATCGAGCGGTACATCCGACACCAGAATTTGCGCCCCTGCAGACTTAGACGCGTAATTTCTTTGTTCATCAGTAAAGAATGGCGGCAATGGTAGATGAACCTTTTTGCTTGATATAAGAGCCAAATCGAATACAACCCACGCAAGAGAATTATCCATCAAACTGGCTATAACATTACTCTCATACCCGTCAATTTGATCTGCAACGTACTGAGTGATCAGCTCTAGCTCGGAAAAAGTGACACTTTTGTCATCATTCAGTAATGCGATGTCGAGTGGCTGGTGCGGGCACAGTTTTAGTAAGTCATTCATGCAATTAGCCCCGCTTTTAATTTTTCGATATGAGGTTCAACGTGTATTGCAATTTTCGAATAAAGAGCAACAGATTCAATAGTTTGATTTGCTAAACGTAAGTCAACAATGCACGTTTTAGGGTTTGCTTCATAGTACGTGCCGTAATCTTTCGCCGATTCGACGCACTTAGCATCGGCAACACCTAGTTCAATTACTGGCACTTGCAAAAGCTGCATTAACTTTCTGACTTGTAATGTGCCGGTAAATGCCAAGAAGTGGATGTTTTGTGACAGCAACGCTCGTGCAATTACAATAAAATGTTCTATTGTTGCGGCTGCGATGTGTTGAGTAGAGGTTACCCAATTCAGCAATTTCTGAGCGCGAAGCAAACTCAGGCAAATAGCGCTCAATCGGTTTGTCTAAATAGCTTTCAAGAAACAAAGTTGCTTCTTCAGCAAACCTAAGTCCAAGCACACATTCACCACGACCGTTCGATAATTGACTTAAGAGCGGATAAAAATCATGAATGTCAGCATCAAAAGCGGCGGCAAACCCTTGTTGAATTTGCGTCTCCAAATAGGCCCGGTATGTGTCGCCAATCTTTGCCACAACCATTGGAGGATCATTTTCTAATTGTCTAGCATTTGATGCACTCATGATGTTTACCTCTTTCTCTGTTCCTATTGACTAATTTAGAAACCCAAAATTAAGTGAACCTTAAGTGAAAAAAATATTTAAAAAATTTCCGCCGCGGTGATTTTTTAGGCAAACCATCCAGAGCTGATTGATCTAGTTCAAAAAAATTTGGAGAAAAGCGTGCGCCACAAAGAACTCTGGCCTATGCTTTGATGCAATGAATTGCAAAAGAGGCAGCAATGGACCATTTAAATGCCCATGCGCGAGCAATCGACAATTTTGTTAGGGTTGCAAACATCATCGCCAATTTAGACGTGATCTTATTAGAGGCGAAAAATCTCTCTTTAACGGCAAAAAATGCCCGAGTTGTGGCATTGCGAGCTGGCGACTCCGCGTTTGGTTTTAAACCTATTACCAATTTCATTGATGAGTTCTCCGACCAAACCATCCGCATTACTAAATCGATAGCCGAACTATCAAATCGACTTTTTGCAATGGCGCTCGCTGTTGTGCGCTGCAGTGAATTCCGTGACCATTTACTTCGAGCGGAAGCAATGACCGATAAAAGTGTGCTCGGAAAACTCAAGTTCTCCGCGAACGAACAGTTATTGGAAAAAACACGTGAGCTTGAATCCGCGGTATTTGAGCTTGCTGGCTTTTTCGAAGACATTCAAAAGCACATGAGAAGTGCAGAATACATTGCCGTGACTAGCCGCGTTGAAGCATCTAACGCGGGGGAATTTTGCGACAGTTTACAATCGGTATCAGACTTTATTGCCGGAGCCGCTCAGAAAATAAAAATAGCTGTAGGCGATAATTTAAAAGAGATCAGTCAATTAAGAGGAGCGATGCGTTGAAAGCGACGGAACTATATAAATCCACAACGCACAGATGGTTAGTGCTTGGTCGTGATGAAAGCAAACCTGAAAAAATCATCGACACAAATCAATATGTCATTTCAAGCCAAAGTGAGGCGATTATTCTAGACCCAGGCGGTATCGAGCTTTTTTCGCCGATGCTTGCTGGTATTTTGAAACACATTGATCTTGAAAACATTACGTCGCTGTTTGCATCACATCAAGACCCGGACATTATCAGCTCCCTTGGACTTTGGGACAAAACCATACCTAATGCAAAGCTTTATGCGCCGTGGCTTTGGGAAGGTTTTATCCGCCACTTTGGAATGGAAAATATTACCTACGTCCCTATTAAAGACGAAGGGGGTGAAGTTAGAGTCGGTAGCGCCACCTTAAAGTTTATCCCTGCGCATTACTTGCATTCTTCAGGTAACTTTAACGTGTATGATCCTGCAGCAAAAATTCTGATGAGCGGCGACATTGGCGCGGCGCTTGAAGATCACAATGCACCAATGTTTGTAGAAGATTTTGGTAGCCATGTGAAAAAAATGGAATATTTCCACAAACGATGGATGCCCTCGAACAGAGCCAAAGCTAATTGGATTGCACGAGTGCGAGAACTCGATATTGAAATTATGGCTCCTCAACACGGCCGCGTATTCAAAGGTGAAATGGTCGAGGAATTCCTTGCTTGGTTCGCAAAACTCGACGTCGGCATTGCAAGTTAGCCAACCATTCCAAATCGCGCTGTAAAAACAGCGCGTTTCAACTCTCTCTTAAAACCAACTACCAGTGTTAACTGTCAGACCATACAGCGAGTCTCATTGCCGCTTGGTTCTTTAAATTGAAAACGACGTCCACCCGGAAAGCTAAAAATTTCCTTAACTATCTGACCACCGTGCTGCTTCACAATTTCATATGTGTCTTCCAAGTTTTGGCTATAGATCACTAACAACGCACCACCCCGCTCGCTTTCCGAGCAAAGGTCCTTGGCATAAAAGCCGCCAGTTAATCCTGCATTATCAAACGCGACATATTCTGGGCCATAAGAGGTAAAGTTCCAACCAAATACAAGTTCAAAAAAGCGTTGTGTCTTGTCAATATGAGCAGCAGGAAACTCCACGTAATCCAAATGATTGTGTTGCATAAACAAACTCCGTTTTTCAAAAAGCACTGCGAGCGTGCACTGACCATGTTACATTAAGCTTAAGTTTAGCAGTTAGGTGATTAGATTTGCGTCACTTTTTGTCTCTTTTTGTGTTTTTAGCAGGGTTTCTTATGCCGCACCACGCCATCGCATTGAATCAGGATGATATTCGTTTTGCCCTTGGACAAAAAATCATGCTGGACTTCCGTTATTTTTGTGAAAAAGGAGATGGATCAACTTGCCGAACTCCAGTTACAACTCTCCCTGCACCACTTGCGAAAGTGATTGAAAAACATAAAATTGGCGGTGTTATTTTATTTTCTGAAAATACTCAGACGATTTCACAAACTTTCCAACTTACATCAGAGTTTTTAGCCGCAAATCAGCGTAATGAAAAATCAGTTCCACTTTTTATAGCAATTGATCAAGAAGGTGGCCGTGTCGCTAGACTTAATCGAGAAGAAGCCACTTCTTTTACCGGTAACATGAGCATAGGTGCAACATATCCGCGCAAAGGCACATATTACGCCACAGAAGTCGCTTCGGTGATAGCCACAGAACTCAATCACCTTGCTATAAACGTAAACTTCGCCCCAACCGTTGATGTAAATATGAACCCGAGTAATCCGGTAATAAACGTGCGTTCGTTTGGAGAAGACCCTGAAATCGTCGCGAAACTCGGCGCAGCTCAGGTTACAGCTATGGAAAACGCCGGTGTCATCAGCGCGTTGAAACATTTTCCCGGACATGGCGATACGCACGTAGATAGCCACACCGGATTGCCACTGGTTTCACATGATAAGAAAACCATCTTTGCAACGGACCTCAAACCCTTTGTAGAAATAATCAAAACAGCGCCACCTGGGATGATTATGACAGCCCACATTCAATATCCTTATCTAGATGACTCCACCGTAACGAGTGCAAGTGGTAAAGCAATGGTGCGCCCAGCCACCATGTCGAAGAAGATAATGACAGAGCTGCTAAGAGACGAACTAGGCTACAAAGGTGTCACGATAACAGATGCACTTGATATGGCTGGTATTAGCGCGTTTTTTGACCCTCTTCAAGCCGTGATTGAAACGTTCAACGCGGGTGTCGATATAGCGCTAATGCCAGTGCCTATTCGCTCCATTGCTGACATTCACCGATTTGATGCCTTTATGGACAACCTAACGGAAGAAGTTGTAAAAGGGCGCATATCAAAAACACTTTTAGACGCATCTTTACAACGCGTGTTAACGCTAAAAAAATCTCTGAAAAGCATTAATCCCTACTCAGTAACGCAAGCTAAATCAGTGATAGGTAATCCATCACATCGAGCGCTTGAAAAAGCACTCGCGCTCGATTCAATCACTCTTGTAAAAAACGATAACGTTTTACCACTTACAAGCACACAGAAGTTACACATCATTACCCCTGATAGTCGAAAAGGTGAAGCATTGAAACAAGCAATGTTAAAGATAAACAGCGCTCTATCAATCACTTATTCGAGCTTGCAAGCACTAGATGAAACTGTCGTAAAACATCACATTGAACAGGCAAATATGATCATTGCGGCTCACGCGTCTCCTCAGCAAAGCGCTGTAGAAATTGGCGGAGCAGAAGATGTTGAACTATTAAAATCACATAGATTGCAGGCCGCCAAGCAGCCAACAACATTAATGAAACTCATGGGCCATGCTCAAGATGTGGGGAAAAAAACCGTTTTCATCAGCCTACGCGCACCATATGAAATAGCGGAATTCTCGAAGCTTAGCGATGCAGTGCTTGCAAGCTATGCGTACAACATCGACGTAGATTCGGAACGTGAAGTCTCGGGGCCTGCATTTACTGCTCTTGCAGAAGTAATTCTTGGCAAACACCAAGCAAATGGAGTATTGCCGGTGACGATTAAATAATACGAATTTTCAAAGCGTTAGTCGCAAATAATGCCGCGATACGAATTAGAAAGTTTTACTGAAATGAATTGAGAGAGTTTGTCATGTGGTTAAATTGTGATTTAGGGGAAAGTTTTGGTGCGTGGTCAATGGGCCTCGATAATGAAGTGATGCCCTATATCGATGCAGCAAATATTGCCTGCGGCTTTCATGCCGGTGATCCCGTTGTTATAGCAAAAACCCTTTCACTTGCGAAACTGCATGATTTAAAAATTGGCGCTCACCCAAGTTACCCAGATAAAGAAGGCTTTGGACGAAGAAGCATGAAGCTTGAAAGCAATGAACTGATTCACTGCTTACATTACCAAATTGCCGCACTTGAAGGTATGGCACGTACACAAGGTTTACAACTTGACTACGTTAAACCCCATGGCGCACTTTATAACGACATGATGGCCAACACTGAGTCACTTGAAGTCGTTATGAAGGCGGTATCGAGCTATTCTTGTACACTCAAGTTAATGCTGCTTGCAACTAAAGAACAAGATGCACATCGCGCACTTGCAAAAAGATACCAACTCCAACTTTATTTTGAAGCATTTGCTGACCGACTGTATACCGATGAGGGGATGCTTGTTTCCAGAAACAAACCTCTTGCCGTTCATTCAAGTGAGAAAGTACTAGAGCAAGTAGCGTGTTTATCAAAATACGGCCACGTAATTACAGAAAATGGTCAGAAACTGTCAATGAAGGCAGACACGCTTTGCGTACATGGTGATAATTTCGAGGCAATTACTGAAATAAAAAGAATTCGTGACGTACTTAGTTTCCGATGATTAGAAATTGCAAAATTTTTATTTTGAAACCAAAGGTTATTGCATTAGAAAACAAAAAAGCCGCTCAGAGAGCGGCTTTTTTACTAACTTAGAATTAGTTAGTACCACCAGTAGACGTTGCACAGGCAACTGAAACCGTTGCTGATTCTGCAGTACCATCCGCAGTAATTGTTGCAGACGTAGGTGCTACACCTGCAAGACGAGGATTGATACTTACATTGTAAGTACTACCTTGTACTAAGTTTGCTAATGTATATGCACCACCTGAACCAGAAGCTACAGAAGCTGCTTTATTAGGCAAACTGTAAGTTACGGTTGCGCCTGATAAAGGTTTTGTGACAGTAGCATCGTTAGAGCATACTGTAGATAGGTTGAACGTTTCAGACACTGTTTGCACTGGGTTTGTCAATGTTACAGGCAGGAATCCACATACCGCAACTTCAGTACCCGATGTATACCAAACGTTACCAGACGCATCTCTGATTGTTACTTTTGCTGTTGCTCCAGCCGAAATACCGTAATATTGCGCAACTGATGCCGCAATAAACGTCGCTGACGTTGCGCCTGGTTTTAGATAACCACCTACCCCAGCATCCACAGAACTGACATTTACATATAGACCACCAGCCGGCACTGCATCGCCAGATATCGTTACCCCCATGTCCGATTGACACGAAGGTGCTGCGTCAGAAACGGCAAAAAAGGTCAAGTGGTTCGTAGTAAAGTTAACTTTATAGCTACTTGTACCTACCATTTCACCAACAGTCGCCTTATTTGTTTCTCTTGACCATTTTGCCGTATCTTCATTATAAGAAGATAGGTCTAGCTGGTCACCCGTTTGAATAGTACGACCAAGGCTCGCAATTTTCGTTGTCGCAGGAACATTAACGCTTACTGCAATCGGTGATGAAAATTGCTTGATTTTCACACCAGTGTCGTCCTTCATTTCAATGTTAGCAACACCTGCAGTAATTGCTACACCATTTGATTCTACACCACTTAAACCTTGAGGCGTAATCTGCGCTGCAGAACCTGATTCTTTTGAAGCTGTAGTTAAAGCAAGAGAAACTTTTGAACCAGTAATTGCGTTGCCCGATGCGTCACGCATAACCGTACCAGCTTCAACCGCTACAGTTGAATCTGCACCACCACTTGCAGCTTGAGCAGTGATAGTTTCTGCACTGCTACCGCCAGAGACAGCTTGTTCAACAACGGTTTCTTTTACACCTTCAACATTCGTTGATTTAAGTTCCAAAAGCGATGCCAAGTCAGCAGACTTGTCGGTCAAATCAAGCGTAAAGCTTTTTGATGCATAACCCGTTGCACTCGCAATCACGATAAGCGAGTTAACTGTTGAGCCTTCTTTTAGCGTGAAAACAAAACTGCCGTTTGTTAAATCGATAGTGCTAACTGCGTTGCCATTTACATCAAGCACATTCGTTGAAGGCACATTTTCACCGTCTACCGTTTCAAAAAACTTAAGAGATGCATTTGCAACTACATCTGTTGTATCAACATCCGTTACGTTTGCTGTAACAACAAATGATAATGGCGTCGGGTCTTCAGGAGAAACGATGACCGGTGGATTTACTACCGGTGGTGTAACAACAACATTATCATCATTGTCGCTACCACACGCTGTCAATGCCAGTGCAGAGACGACAGACAGAGCTAATAGAGATTTTTTATTGGTAAGCATAAGCAGTCCTTGTATTCCTTAAATCAAAACGACTCATTTATAAGCAGTTAAACAAGTCATATTTAAACAAGCCCATCACTCACTTTAGAATTAAGATAAGTGCAGAGCATCATCACACCGGCACAATGTAACGATATTTAACATTTAAAAACACAGGGACTTAATCTCTCCCTGATCAATTAAGCGATGTAATTTAATACATCAATAGCTAAACCCGATATAGGCTCATATAATCTAGCACAGCAACTCTCGTAAATCTAATTCAAATTGACGAAAAATTAACTTTCTATGATATTTAAGTTCCTGAAATGCATATAAAGTCATTTGAATACCCATCCGTCTAAGCCGTATCGCTTTTGACAAAGTGACAACGAGATCACTCCTGCTAAACAAACTCTCTTTGATTGGCGATCTACTTTACAGTATGAGCGTATGAATCTGTTGGGTATATTCACTTTTTGGTTTGCAGAAGTAACAGCGTGCCTAAAAATCCACTGACTTTCGGTTTTGTTTTACCGACGCTCGCTTTGACTTGCTGTCAAGTCGCCTTTTTTGGAAGCAAGTGTGGGTCGAGTTGCTTTTCGCGCCTTTTCTATACGATTAACCGATGCGACAAGTGTTTGTAGTCGATTAAGTGCATCTTCTTTATTTTGCTCTTGTGTCCGATAAGACTGAGCTTTTATGACAACGACGCCATCTTTAGTAATGCGGGAGTCGTTCAAGGCGAGTAATTTCTCTTTGTAAAATTCAGGTAGGCTTGAACGAGGTATGTCGAACTTTAAATGGATCGCTGAAGAAACTTTATTAACATTTTGACCACCTGCACCTTGCGCACGGATCGCAGTCAGTTCAATTTCCCAATCACCAATACTCACGGAATTTGAAATTTTTAGCATAATCATCCTCAGCTTAAGCCCCAAGTTTACCGAGTCTTAAGCTGGGATGAAACCTTCTTACCCAATAAGTTGGGAAAAGGGTTTAGAAAACGACGTCAACGCCAGCTGTAACAACACCGGTGCGTGTATTCGTTACATTATTATCTAGCGACGAGTAATCTAACTTGAACGCAGCAGAAGGATGGAAGTCATAACGCATACCAACGGACCAAGTTGATGTATCAACATGCACACCATTCAACGCAGCATTGGTTAGCGCACGTAGCGTTGGCGCATTTGGATTAGTAGGATCCGTAGTGACAGGGATAGTACCAAGCTGTGGGTGATTAATTGTCAAAGGAACGGTATCAAAGCGTGAAGCTTTATGTTTATCCTGGTTTTCTTCGTATGTCGAGTGGATTGTTACGCTACCAATTCGGTATCCGACAGACACAAAAAATTGCTCTTGTGGTGCAAGAACACTGTCATCTACTTCAAGTTCGGTATATTCTGCATCAACAAGAATATCATTGTAATCAATGCTGAAACCGACGCCGAGGAAGTAACCGCTGTCTTCATTGGTTTGTAATTTTGACGCTTCATTGCTCAAACCATAATTGTTTAAACCAGCAATCAATTGGCTCAGCGGTGCTGAGTTCAATTCATCTATAGACACATCAGCGACTAAATACGCAGCTCGTGCGCTAAACCAATCACGGCTCATAGTCCAATTGATACCCCAAATTGATTTCATCTCTGCCGGATCAGCGTACGTGTATGCAATAATATCTTCAGACAGATTTCCATAAAGCAATTGAAGACTTGAATCCCAATCACCGAGTGTGTCTGTTCTTAAGTAGCTTGCACCTTCATACGTCGAAAAGCTTAAACCATATACCGATTGTGGTGGGCGAACCCAACGGTAAGCATAACCTACATCTAAGTAATCTGAGTATTTATAGAAAGGAATACGCATTTTACCCGCGTTTACTTGAGATGAATCATCAATGTGATAAGTAATATACGCCCATTCAAATTCCGCGTTATAGTCATCACTTCCACGCGCAATCACTTGAGAAGTCGCCGTTAGACCTTCCGTCAAATCAGCTGAGATTTGTACAGCAAATTTCGATTCATTTGAAAATGTTGCATCGTCGTCATAGCCATAAACTTTTTGTTTATCGTTCGTCGCTTGACCGGCGTAAACCGACGCAAAACCGTTAATTCTTAAATCAGCCGTTGCGGAGAATGAGGCACCGCAAGCTAAGGCGATACTTAAAGAAACTAGCGTTTTTTTCATTTATTTGTTCCTTATTTTAGAAGCTGAAAACCACTTTGACATCACCCGTCACTGAACCCGATGCAACAAACCCTATATGGTCAGGATTTGTAGCAACCAGTTTTAGCATTTCGGCGTCGCTATCAATTTCTTTTGGTGGCGTTCCTTTACCCGTAAAAATAAGCTTAGACCAATACGCTTTAAGTTGGCTTGCCGATTTGTTTAAGGCTTTTGTATTAAACTCTTCTGAAACAGGGTTACCTTCAGACAAACGAACAGGCGTAGCTTTGCTACCGTCTGCAAACGTTTTCACTTTTCCGGTATAGATTTTTTCGATTGTTGAGGCATCAACAGCGTTTGCGTTGCTTGGATGTACAATAACACTCACATCAGCCGCGGCAGTCATTGAGGCAAATAGAAGTCCGTAAAGTAGTTTCATAAAACCTCCAGTGGATTTTCCATGGGAAGCGCAAAACTCCGTTTTAGCGCGCAGAGTAATTTTCCGGAGATACTAGTTGATTATTGGGTAATTTTCTAATTTTATAGGAATTTTTTATGTTGTTTTTTGTATTTTCGAGGAATTTGTACGTTTTTGAAAAGAATGCGGCATCCATGCCGCAGCAAGTGCTTGGGAATAACTGTAAATTGCATATCTTGTTCTGCCTCTTTCCTCCTTTTGATTGCACACCAATTGGAACATGAAACTGGAGAACAAAGCTCAATCTCAAGGTGCTTTTTTGAAAACTTATTGCATCACAAATAAGTCTCCAGAAACCGAATGCTCTGTCATCATCCGTTCTAAAAAGCACGTATCGATTAAACTTTATCGTACAGACTTGTCTGCACGCCTTAAATCTACTAACGTATGAGCAAAGAAAAAAGCTGATTATTTCTTACTTCAACATCGAAATTAGCGAATGATTACAAACATAAATTACAATCACCTGTACTACTTTTGGCAAGTCGCTCAACATGGCAGCATAGCGTCTGCAAGTAAAGTGCTGTACCTGACGCCTCAAACGATTAGTGCACAAATAAGTGCGCTGGAAGACCGTTTAGGAAAACCGTTGTTTGTACGAGAAGGCCGAGGACTGAAACTGACGGAGTTTGGTAAACTAACGCAACAATACGCTGACGACATGTTCGCTATCGCGCAAGAATGGCTGGAAACAACCCAAAGTGATGCCCACAATATAGTGCGTTCACTAAAAGTTGGCATTTCAGATGCCTTGCCGAAGTCCCAAGTATCAAATTGGCTCGCGCCACTTATTGATAATGAACGCATCACCAACTTGCAGTGCATTGACGGTCAACAAGCTGAACTGCTTGCCCAAATGGCCACGCATAAATTAGATCTCGTGTTGGCTGATAAGCCACTTGATAGCTCTACGCCATTCAAAGTGTTTTCCCATGAATTGGGAAAGAGTCAGCTTGGCTTTTTTGCGACAAGGAGCTTATTTGAACAGGTGAAGGAACATTATCCTCAATCACTTCAAGCAAGCCCCGTCATATTACCTGCAAAAAACAGCCCGATGACCAATGCAATCTATTTCTGGCTAAATGAACTGAATTTGGAAATATCCGTCTCAGGCCATGTAGATGATAGTGCACTTATGCACGCGTTAGGTCAGCAAGGTTTTGGCATTTTCCCAGCGCCGATTGCGCTAAAAACTGAAATTGAACAGCGCTATGATGTGCATTATGTTGGCCCCATCGACAACGTCTACCAACATTATTATGCTTTCACACCAGACAGACTTATCAAAGACGCGATTTATTCCGAGTTTGTTCGGTATGCTCAGCAAGTCGGCAAAGTGGCAGAGTAACAAAGGGCTTAGCAATCGCTAAGCCCTTAAAGTGCTAGGCAAGATTACGAAGTAACGCCTGGGTATTTCTACGCATCGTTTTGGCGACCATAAAATAACCGATGGTTGCAACAAAAACGGCTCCTGTCGTAGGTCCTAATAACCATACATATGGGTGTAGTTTTCCAGGCAATTCAAAAAGTTGTTTCTGTAAGATAAGCAATGCAACATCACTGACCACAGCCGCAACCAGACCTGCAATAGCACCCAGTAATAAAAACTCGAACAAGGTTGCCAATTTAATCAAGCGACCTCTTGCCCCTAAGGTTCTCAGAATCACCACTTCTTGCAGGCGTTCTGAAAGACTGGCTTGAACTTGAGAGATCAGCACCAGCGCGCCACTCACCAATACGATACTCAACACGAAACTAATCGCGAGTGAGACTTGCCCTATCATAGATTGAGCTTGCTCAATCCGACTCTTTATATCAATCATACTGACCGTTGGATGTGCTTGCAGCAGCTGCGACACAACTTTGGTATTCACAGCTTGTAATTGGGCTGCCGTGAAATAGGTCACTGGTAATTGCCCCGCCATATTCGGACTGAAGATCATCACAAAGTTCGGTTTTAAGGAATTCCAGTTGACCTTACGAATACTTGTCACTTTCGCTTCAAAGGATTGAACTCCAACAAGGAAGGTAAGTGAATCCCCTAATTCTAGTTTTAAATATTCCGCAGCTCCTTCAGCAACCGATACTTGAAGTTCATCCGATGTATTAGTAAACCAAGTACCTTTTACCAGCTCATTACCCTGAGGCAATTCACTGAGCCAAGTAAGGTTTAACTCACGACTAATGCCTTTGCGCGCATTTTCATCTTGTTCTTCACCTTCTTGTTTGGACGCATTGGTGGCAAATAGCTCCCCATTTAACGCGTTTACTCGACCAGTAAACACTGGATAGAATGCTTCATGCGGGATTTGATTTGCTTCAAAGATACCTTTAATAGGGTCGATTTCACTTTCAGCGACATTAATGAAAAACGCATTCGGTGCATCAGGTGGTATTTGCATTTGCCAATCTGCAATCAGATCGTTTTTTAACACCACTAAAAACAGCATCAGTTTGATTGCAAGAGCAAAGCTAATTAACTGTATTGCATTTGCATTTGCACGCTTTTGCAATGTGGCAATTGCTAAACTCCAACTAGATCCAGGACGTAACCCTAATTTGCGTCCTGCTCCAAATGCCAAACGAGCCACTAAAAACAGCAGCAACATCACCACTAACGTACCCACAAACAAAATAAGGGTTGTTTTAATATCTCCACTAAACAGCCACATGAGTGCAAAAATAGTGAGCACTGAACTACCAATATGCAACCAGCTCACCATGAGCTTATCGCCCAAATTGCGCCGAAGCACTCTAAGTGGAGGAATATCAAATAAATCTAACAGAGGCTTCAACGAAAACATTAACGCGCAGACAACCCCAATAAAAATAGACAAAAGCCATGGTTTTGGACCAGCGACTGGAAGCTGTGTATTCATCAATTTGGCAAGGTAAGACACTCCGATTTCCTGCAAACCAAATCCAATCGCCAACCCTAAAATGACTGAAAATCCAGTGATTAACGTTAAGTGGGTAATAAAAATATTTCGAATAGTTTGCCTGCTTCCCCCAAGGTTTTCATCATTGCGACGGGATCATACTGACGTTCACAATAACGCTTTGCTGAAACCGCCATCGCAACGGCAGCCAGCATGATCCCGAATAAGCCCGCTAACAATAAGAATTTTTCAGACCGTGCAAGGTTTTCTCCAAGTGGGGATTGTCTATCTTTGATCCCTTCCCAACGTTGATTTTCAAGGAGCTGTGGTTTTAACCATAGATAGAAGTCATTGAGTGCTTTTTCACTTGCGGCAAACAACAGTCGATAGAAAACGCGACTACCGGGCTGAATTGCTTTAGTCGATGCAATGTCATCGTAATTAATTAAAACGCGTTTATTGCCTGCAAGTGAGAAGAATGGCGCATCCGGTTCACTTACCAAGACTTTTGTAACGGTAAACTGACCAGCTCCCAATTCAACCGTGTCACCGACTTTCAGACCAAGTGAATAGAAGATCCCTTCACTCATCCAGATCTCACCTTTTTGGGGTGTTGCGCGGGCCTCATACTCTTGACTCTCAAGCGAGTCCTTTAATTTAAGCTTTCCTCGCAATGGGTAGCCTTGGGTTACGGCTTTTACAGAACCCAAAACTAACTCGTCGTTTGCAAACAACATCGAGTCAAAAAAGACAAGTTCTGCCGTTTCAACACCATTTTCGCCCGCAACGGCTTGAATCGAAGGATCAAAGGGATGATTGCTGGAAAGCCTTCGGTCTGCAGCAATGAAATCTGCGGTTTTTTGTTCGATGTTGAGTGAAATACGCTCAGTTACGGACGACAAACTAAAGACGGTCAACACAGCAAGCGCAATTGCCGCTAAGATAATTGTTAGCTCACCACGTCGAAGTTCCCTTGAAAACAATTTTAACGCTAATTTAAACCACATTGGCAACGCCCTCTGTCACGCGATTATCAATTAGCTTTCCACCATCGATATGAATAATACGGTCACATTGCTGAGCCAAATGTTCATCATGAGTCACTAAAATCAATGTTGTGCCTTGCGCTTTATTTAATTCAAATAGCAAGTTTTCAATAAGATGACCGTTTTTGCTGTCTAAGTTTGCCGACGGTTCATCCGCAAACAAAATTTTTGGCATGCCAACAAATGCTCGGGCAATAGCCACCCGTTGTTGTTCACCACCAGAAAGCTGAGAAGGGTAATGACTTAAACGATGTGATAATCCTACTTGTTCAAGTAACTCTGTCGCTTGTTGCTTGGCATTTATTTCACCAGCCAGTTCAGCCGGTAGCATCACATTTTCAAGTGCCGTTAGACTTTGAACCAACATGAATGACTGAAAAACAAAGCCCACTTTTTGCGCACGGATCCGAGCACGCGCTTCTTCGTCTAACGTCTTTAACGCCTCACCATCAAGAAATACATCTCCGCTACTGGCAGTATCTAAGCCCGCAAGTAAGCTAAGCAGCGTGGACTTCCCCGAACCAGATGCACCAACTATGGCAACTGACTCACCTGACTTGACACTAAAATTGATATCGCTAAGGATAGTCAGGTCTCCTTCAAAGGTACTTACCGTTTTGTTAAGTCCTTTAACCTGAATAATGTTTAACTGAGAAAGCACTGACATGAAACGATTTTTCCTCTATTTAACTGCCTTGATGATTCTTTCGCTGCCTGTTTCATCAGCGCTTGCACTCACCAAAATCATGATTATTGGAGACAGCTTAAGCGCGGGTTATGGCCTCAAACAAGCGCAAAGCTGGGTAAAATTGTTACAAAATAAATACGATGAAACAGACAAACCGATCGAATTGTTCAATATGAGTGTGAGTGGGCAAACAACCGACAACGCACTGCTAAAGATAGCAAAACAACTCGAAGTAAATGCCCCAACTCATGTCCTAATCGAGCTTGGAGGTAACGATGGGCTACGTGGTTTTCCCGTCAAGCGCATCAAAGAAAATCTAATGGAATTAGTATCACAAAGCCAAACGGCTGGCGCAAAGGTCGCCATCATGCAAGTCGCTATTCCTCCTAATTTAGGCCCTCGTTACACCGAAATGTTCAGCAACACATTTGTGGACGTTGCAAAGAAAACGGGTAGCTTTAAAATGCCATTTTTCATGAACCAAATCGCGGACAAGCCAGCGTTAATGCAAAATGATAATTTACATCCAAATGATGAAGCTCAGCCATTAATCCGCGACATAATGGAAAAACAAATCGATGAGTGGCTTACTTCCAATCAATAAGCGAGTCCTCTCATACCATGGTTTCGCTATAAAATTGCATCGTTGCGCTCGGGCAACTTTATATTGATGAAATAATTCGTTGAATCGAGAGGCAGTTTTAAGACTTTCTTTTGATCTGTTGAACACAGAAAAAGTCGACCGCGCTCAAGCCAATAAAAGGCGTTTTGGTTGAAAAATCGACTTAACTCATACGCTTCATTTATGCTGCATTTAACACATGCACTTAGCTCTCGATACGTCATGAGTTCATTTCCACCATATAACAATTGGAACTGAAAGCGACCCAATCTCAAGAGTGCAATGTGGCGGCGTATAGTGAATTTGGTACGTACAGTAGATTGAATCACACCAGCTGGTACGCACAGACTAATAATAGCGCCTCGCTTGAAGCGATTAAGTGGTTGGATAGGTTGAAAGCGAACAGTTTGATAAAGCGCCCACGCTTCGTCACAGCAACGACCTTGAACATCAACCCGTTCTCTAACCATACTATTTCTGGGTATTTTCATCTCGGTACGTTGTGGCACTTTGATTTTTAATAGATGCTAAGAATATAGTTGAGTCAAAATAAACCTAACAAAAAAAGCAAGCGCGTTGGCTTGCTTTTTTGGATAAGTTGAACAAATCCTGCTTAAAACTGAGCGGTAAGCGCCAGTTGATAAGTGTTGTCCAAGTAATTGAATGTGACATAATACTCATCGCTGAAGAAGTAATCAGCTTCGACCCACACTTCAGAATCAATCGCACCTAATCCCAACGAGTACTGCTGGCCAAAATAATATTTCGCGCCACCTGACCAATAATCATTATATTCATTATCGGAATACAAGATGTTTACCGCCACATGATCACCATTATTCACTAAAGCAAAATAACGTGCTGATATACCCATATTGTCAAATTCAACATCTGTACTTGCGGTAAAGCCTAGATAATCCGTGCTATTTAAATCATGTTGATATTGTGCTTTAAGATATGTGTCCTCAGTATCTTCATTATAAATGACAAGCGTTTTTAAATTATCATTAAATAGATAGCCAAAACCAGCCGTTCCAGTATTGTCACCATTACGATGAGATAGGATACCTAACACAATAAACTTATCTGCAAAATATTCACCACCAACGGACACAGGGTTAGAGCTGCCAAAATGAGCATAGTCAAAAGATACGTTACTGTCCGTATCAATATAGCCCCAATCATCTAACGTACCTGAACTATCTTGAGGTGAGAAGTAATACTGACTACTTAACCCGTAAGCGTTTTTACTGATGTGTTCAACATCGGTAATTTGAAACGATGTGAACCACGATTTTTGCGGTAAGCTTTGTTGGGCTTGGATAGTCGTGCTTGCAAGTAATGCAATAGCTGGCAGAGTGTATTTAAAACGCATAAAAATCCTTAATGCTACATTATTATATGGCAATTCAATTACTTTATATTTTGCATGAAATTGAACCTACATTTTCAATGATACTTCCCTATAAATTAATGATTGCTGACTTGCTTGATATCAACACACCATTTCTGGAACGGGGATAGTATCCACTTTAAACTAGGTCATCAACCAAAAAATTAATCACTATCTGTTTTTTGATTAATAAAATCATTCGTGCTGTCTGCTATTCTTTAATAGCATATTAATCACGTGATTAAGCGGGTAATTCAATGAACGAACAGCAGACAAAAAACCTCAGTAATGAAGAGCAAGATTCGCCACGAGAGAAGCTTCTGAGGGCAGCTAAGAGATTATTCATTAAAAAAGGTTACAGTCGCGTAACGACTAGAGCGATTGCCGAAGAAGCCAACGTCAATATGGCGTTGATAAAGTATTATTTTGTCGACAAAGCAGGGCTTTTCGAAACGGTGTTTAGAGATGTTGCAGCTCCTCTACTTGAACTTATCCATCTTGCGCAGCAGAAAAAACCGAATCAAGACGTCTCCCCTTACATACTCACTCAGTTCATTGAGCGCTACTACAAAGTAATGAGCCAACATCCAACACTGCCTAAAATTATTTTCATGGCTTTGCACGATACATCTTCTAAAGAACATGCAATTGTTAAAAAAATCTTTTTCGATCATTTGGAAGTAGGCGTTAGTACATTAAATGCCGCTTTTTCAAAATTAACACCAGAAGAGCCTATACGCACGGAATGGCTACTCGTCACGTGCATTGGTATGTCTGTCTTTCCGTTTGTGATGCCCCCCGTTCTTAGAGAATTACTGGGCGTTGGAAACTCGCAAACTGAATTAGAGGCACTTGGCAAACACCAACAGGCTATTTTCAACACCTTTTTAATGCGTTTAACTCATCAGGAAGCACAATGAATAAAGTAACTCTAGCCCTTGCCATGGTTATTGGCACATTAGTGAGCGGCTGTTCGGTACCAGAAAGCCGTATTTTCGGCATTATTGAAAGACCTCAGATTCAAGTGAGTAGTCCTTCCACTTTGCTTATCAACGAACTCCTTGTAAAGCGAGGCGAACAAGTCACCAAAGGACAAATATTGGTCCACATGGACAATGAAATTCAGGCACAACAAGTTGCCGCCGCTCAAAGTCAAATCAAACGGCTCGAATCCGCGTTGCACCTTCTACAAGCCGGTACGCGCGAAGAACAACTTCAACAAGCTAAGGCTCGTGTGAGTGCAACGCAGGCCAATTGGGCTGAAGCAAAACGACAAGTTGTTCGCCAAGAGCAACTCATTAAAGATAATTTGACCTCTCAAAACGCCGTAGACAGCGCACGTGCAAATCTAGACGCAACATTGGCCGCCTACAACGAAGCGCAAGAAAAACTCAGGGAGCTTGAAAACGGCGCTCGCTTTGAAACCGTACAACAAGCCGAAATTGCGATTGAAGAAGCAAACTCTCAACTCGCCATCGCCAAGAAACACTTGAATGATTTGACGCTCATTTCACCAACAAACGGGGTAATTGAAGACTTACCTTGGCAATCGGGTGAACGTCCACCAGCCGGTGCACCAATTGCGCTAATCGCTGATACTGAACACGCCTTTGCTCGTTTGTATTTACCAGAAAGTAAGTTAAGCCAAATAACGCTTGGCAGTAGCTTGTCCCTTAATACCGATGGCAGCGCCACTGCACTCCAAGGTAAAGTGACTTACATCAGCAGTAGCGCAAGTTTCACACCGTATTTCGCGTTATCGCAAGAAGAGCGAGCTCGATTGATGTACGTTGTTGAAGTTGAACTGCCCGAGAATACGGCTCTACCGACAGGTACACCAGTTTGGATGGTTATGCCATGAGTAACAACGAAATCATTGTCCATTGCAAAGATTTAGGGAAAAAATTTGGGGACTATTGGGCAGTTTCAGGGCTTGATTTAACCATTCGCAAAGGCGAAATCTATGGTTTTCTCGGTCCAAACGGCTGTGGTAAGTCAACCACGATACGAATGCTAACAGGTCTACTCACACCGACCACTGGCAAAGTCGAAATCATGGGTAAAGATGTTGCTCAACACGGCGAAGCACTTAAATCGAACTTGGGGTACATGACGCAAAAATTTTCACTTTATGGCACGTTAACCGTTTTAGAAAATTTGGAATTTGTTGCGCAAATTTATGGCCTTGCTAATAAAGACGCCAAAGTGCGTATTCAAGAACTGCTTGATGAGTATCAATTAGAAGACAAAAAGGACGTCCTAGCAGACTCGCTAAGCGGCGGTCAAAAACAGCGTTTAGCGCTCGCGGCTGCTGTGATACACAAGCCTTACTTACTTTTTTTGGATGAACCCACATCAGCAGTTGACCCTGAAAACCGTCGCGCATTTTGGGAGCAGCTTTTCCTGTTAAGTGCGCAAGGCACTACCATTTTGGTTTCAACCCATTACATGGATGAGGCAGAACGCTGCCATCGTCTCGCCATTTTAGAGCAAGGGGTAAAGCGTGCGGACGATAGCCCATCGTCTTTGATGGAAAATCTGAAAGTGCATGTGTGCGAAATATCGGGCGAAGAAGTTTCGGTGCTTAAAAAGCCCTTGTTTGACATTCCGAATGTCATCTCAGTTTCGCAAATCGGCCCTCGCTTGCGTGTTCTTGTAAACAAACATGAAGCCAACCCTATCGATTTACTGAAAAATACAGTCGGCGAAGCGTTTGATGTCGATTTTACTCGTCCAAACTTAGAAGACGTCTTTGTGACCAGCACGGGGAGGGGTTATGCAGAGCTTGCATAGATTATACGCCATTGTCAGTAAGGAGTTTAAACAACTTGCTCGCGACCGTATTACGTTCGCAATGATAGTCATGATCCCGCTGGTTCAGTTAATGCTGTTCGGCTACGCCATTAATACGGATGTACGCCACGTTCACGCAGGAATAGTAGACTTAAGCCAAACGTTTCAATCACGCCAGCTCATCCAAACGGCTGCAAATACTCAAGTAGTCGATTTTAAACGCTACTATTCTTCGGCTGAAGCCGCGGAACAAGCGATCGTGAAAGGCCAAGTAAGTACCGTGTTGTTTATCCCGGCTGACTTTGTCCGTCGTCAATTGGAAAGAGATTACCAACTTACGGGGATGCGTCCTGGAAACAGCACCGTTCAGCAAAGTGTCGCTCAATGGTTAATTGATGGCTCAGATCCCGTGTTAAGTGGTGCGGTATCTGGACTTTCCAAGTTACCTATAAGCATCAAACGATTGCCTCGCCCCGCATTGCCGGACCCAGAGTTTGCCCTTTTAAACTACTTCAATCCAGAAAAGCGTGCTTCGGTAAACATTGTACCTGGTTTGATTGCCGTCATCTTAACCATGACCATGATTTTATTTACGGCTTCCGCTTTAGTGCGCGAACGTGAACAAGGCAATATGGAATTCCTAATTACGACCCCAATCCGTCCAACGGAGTTGATGCTTGGAAAAATACTGCCCTACATTATTGTTGGCTTTATTCAAATGGGGATCATTTTATTGCTTGGACATTGGCTCTTTAATGTACCGCTTTATTTCGATGTTGGAAGTTTGCTACTCGTCACGTTGCTGTTCATTACCGCGAGTTTGACGCTTGGATTACTGATTTCAACAAAAGCGCAAAGCCAACTACAAGCCATGCAAATGACGGTGTTTGTGTTATTACCCTCAATATTGCTTTCTGGGTTTATGTTTCCATTTGCCGCAATGCCGACAGCCGCACAATACATTGCTGAAATTTTACCTGCGACGCATTATGTCCGCTCGATCCGGGCTGTCGTCTTGAGAGGCGCACATTTTAGCGATTTGAGTTTTGACCTGGTTTGTTTGGTGGCGTTCAGCATCGTTGGATTTATTCTAGCAACGCTTAAATTTAAGAAACGATTAGACTAATTCAGGCAGGACAACGTGTTATCTTCAACGACCTATTTGCAGCAATTCAGTTGCAAATAGGTCCTTTTACTTACCTCTGTGATGCAACAAGCAATCTAGTTGACCCTAAAAAACATAAAAAGTCAGACCGTCGCTCTTCCAGACATTTACATCACAATTTGGTCTTAGTCGCATTGACCATGTCTTGCAGTGCATCCAATATCATCGGTTCGCGTTTCTGTTGTGTCGCAATTTCTAACGCTTTTTCATAGCTACCGAGCGCCAGTTGGTAGTTTTTCAGAGACTCATAACCTTGCGCAAGCTTCATGTGTGAATATGCGTGATCACTATAATGTTTGGTGAAAACTTGTAGTGTAGAAATAGCTTGTTCTTTACGTGCATATTCGATTTGCTTTTCAGCTAGCTCGACAAATGTATCCATTGGTACCGCAATGGTATATCCCATTTTTTTAGACAATTCTTTGTAATAATCGAGTACCGCGTTAACGCCAGAATATTTTGCAAGTTCAGGCGTCACGTTGAAATACATGTCTTTAAACAATGCCTCCATGCCTTCTGTGACGGCAGGCAAAATGGCGGACATATGGGTTCTCGTTGGGTATTGCTTGATTTGCCAATTGACACCCTTTGGCTGAACAGCCTCTAGTTGCGCAGCAAGGTTCATAACACCCGAGTAAAAATGTCCCCCTTCGCTTGCAATCGTTATGTACAGCGACTCATTGTTTCGCGGCTGTTTCGCCACGTTACTCAAATTCTGATTGATTTGCTCTGGTGTCCACCAAGCATTCGGACTAACAATCAAGTAGTTATTGAATAAATCTGGGTAATTGTAGAAAGCATGGAGCGCAAACGTCCCAGCGTTAGAATGGCCAATCAAGGTTTTGTTTGGATACGTTTTATATTTTTTTTCGATATATGGAAACAACTCCATCTTCAAAAACTGTACAAAGTTATCTGCATTCGTTTCAATGTGTTTGTCGGCAATAAACTGTTGAGGGATAGTTGTCGCTTCTCCATTCAACGAAGGAAAATAGTCTCGCGGGCGATTTGTTGTTTCCACTCCCACCAACATCAAGTTAGGGATTTGTTCGTTATCAATTAAAGACTTGAGCACACCGGCAACAGTAAAGTAATGTTCACCAGCATCCAACAGGTAAACAACGTTATAGCGTTTGTTGTCCTCAAGTTTATCTGGCGTGTAAATCCAAAGAGGTCGAGTTTCACCGAGCACGTTTGATTCAATTGATGCTTTCTCGCCAAAGTTCAACGGTTCATTCGCTGTTACGGTTAAACTCGCCATCAATGTGAAAAATAAGAATCCCAATTTAAGTATCTTCATGTCCTTTCTCTCTTAATTTATCCAATTTCATCCTGCCCGACCTTCGCATTAAACTCAAGTCGAGTTATTCACGCACAGTTGGATTACGATGAATGACCAGATTCAGACAAATGTTGTTTGGTAATGACCATCACACGCTTTCGTTCTTGCAAAGAAAAGTGAGTTTCTAAGTAGTACTGCCTATCCTCCACAGAGGGTTCGTCCTCTAAAAAATGAAACCACTCAATCAATCGGCTTTGCCACTGCTTTTTTTCCTTTTCAAGATCCAAAATGCGAGCTTGTACTTCCGGTGATTGTTCAGAGAGCCAAACTGCGTGACTAGTTTGGTCCGACTGGAGTGCTTTTTGGAGCATTAACGTAGGCATGATTGCTTTTTTTCTTTCTCAGTAAGTCGCTCAATGCTTTCAGCAATCCAACGCTCCTTCTCCTCTTTCGATAGCCGTGTATCAGACAAAATTTCGGCGCGCTCTTTTGCACCTACATTCCAATGCATTTCATCCGCAAACCACGCCGAAAATTGCTCCGCGGTAAAGTGTTTACGTAATAGCTCTTCATAAATCGCTAGTCGTTCACTTAACGTGAGATCTAATGTGGCATACTGAGCCAGTGCCTGTTTAAACGTAATGTATCGTTTGAGTAGCGCTTCTTCACAAACGGAGAAAGCCTGAGTGTTAGGGTTTTCTTGCCACGCTAGAAAGGCATTTTCCAAAAAAGTACGGTCAATATTTACGTCATCGCATTCCGTCGAACTGACGAATAATCCCTTTGTGTCTTCTTGCGTTTGGGGGCGTACTTCAGCGTTCCCAACTGCCGATGTTGGTGCAAGGGTATTGTTGACTCGACGATTTAAATCAGTATGAATAGGACTTATCGTAAGCCACACTGCGCCTACGATAAGTCCTAAAATAGTTAAAACAAGGCTGCGCATATCACAGCCCTAGATTGTTTAAACGCTCACCGTGCTGGCGATATAGCGTAAGTGGATCAGTATCGAATAGATGATGAATACCAACAAAATGGTTTACTTCATCTAAGTGATTCATTTTATAGTGCGTCCCAATCACCTGCCCTAAATGACTCGAGCACGCAGAGACAAGACCATCATTCTTGCCAGAAAAGGTTTTGGAAAAGAGTAACAAGGCTGCATCCGCAGGGTCAAACACGTTGGTATACGCGCTTTGTCCACTCCACGAATAATAGCGTACGCCATTTTCAGCAAGACTTGGTGATTGCCCACAATACTCAGATGGAATTCCTTCTGGATATTTCGCATTGAAGGCCAAAGTGCCACGAGTCGTCAACGTTTCAAGTGCTTCTAACGGGGCTTCTGGCACATCCCCTTTACCAGATAACCAACCGATAAAATTCGCAAGGCCAGACGCTAAACTGGCTAAAAATGCTTCGGAAAATGTCCCGGGTTTGACATGCCCTCTTACCGCATCCGCAAACTCACTTCCCCAGTTAACTCCGCCGACTGACGCAACAGTCGCCACCCACTCAGGATTAACCGATGCAACATATCGACTCGTTTGTGAACCTTGGCTATGGCCAATCAAATGTACTTTTTCTGCTCCAGTCAAAGCACGAACCATTGCCACTTGTTCGAGTAATTGCTCTCCTCGTAACTCCGAACTATTTGCCGCAGAGACATTTGCAACAAAGACTTCACGCCCTTGTTGCGTGTAAATTTGCGGTACTCTATAGAAATAATCAAACCCTAATAAATTATCAAACCCAAACAACCCATGTACGAGCACAATGGGATAACGCTCAACACTACTTACACTCAACTCATTGTTTATTATCGTTTCTTCTGATTGTGCCTGACAACTTAAGGCCATAGATACTGCGCACGACAATGCAATGGATAGCTGTTTTACCTTTTTCATACTTGCTCCATTTTTTACAGTTATTTAACAATCAAGCGTAGTAGCAAGTGGTAAGAGGTCAAGCCAGAAATTTTATATTTATTAAAAAAATGTGAATTTTTTATGTTTTTCACATGCTTACAAATTTTGAACTGCTAGACGCCAAGCGCGACGAGAAATGCTATGCTCAACGTATTAAATCCAGCTTCAGTGGAGAACAACCGTGCTCTTAGCCCTCGTTTCATCGGCTTTTATTCATGCACAATTAGAAAAAATTGACGAGCTTATGGTGAATGAGCCTAAGCAAGCCCTAGCATTATATGAAGAGACTCGCTCCAAAGCTGACTGGTCAAGTAAACGAAGGTGGCATACTCGCCCATTTGAAAGGATTGCAGGCAGCCTCTTACGGGCTAAACCGAGACAAGATCAGAGCAATCTCCACTGAAGTTGCAAGGCCGCTTTGGCGAACTCAAATTGATCCCTATCTCGCCAATTTTATGCTTGCCATTGGCGCAGCTTATTCGCGCTTAGATCAGTACACAAACGCGACTTTACTATATGACTGCGCAAACAATTATGCGACCAAGGAAGTACGTTATTCTCTCGCGATTAATAGCTCTATCGCTTATTCACGATTGGACAACTTAGACGCAGCGAAAAAGGTGCTGCTGAGAATAGATATTGAGTCACTTACCGATAGACAGAAGTCTTCGCTATACAACCAAATGGGCAACATTGACGACTTACAATTTAAACCAAAGGATGCGTTTAATAACTATAAAAAGGCGGTTTTGTATGCGACCAAAGCTGAAAATATGCGAGCGCAGATTGTCTTAAATCTCAATATTTTGGATCTTATTGTTCGTTATCAGACTCACCAAGATCAGTTCAAACGTCATGTTCGATTTACTGAAAATTTATTGGAAAAAAAGCCTTCACCATCTTTTCGTGAACATCTCCAACTACTTGAGCAAATTTTTAATTATCAAGAGCTCAGTGATTCAGTGGAAAAAACGCGTCGTCATCAAATGCTGATAGAACGGGCTCAATCAGAAGAAAACCCTTATGCCTTGGATTTACTGTCTCAATTGGGCTTTGCCAATTCACCAGATCCAAAAATTATCAATATTGACTCAGATGACATCAAAACCAATCCACTTTATTTGACTTATTGCCAGTTCGTAAAAGACAGTGAGTGAGACTCGATTTATGTACGTGCAAACTGACGCTCTGCGTTAACGTAGCACCAAGGTAGATGCAAAAGCAGCAGTTGCGAGGTTATGTAGAAAAGCCAATTTACCTCTCTTATCAACGGGTAATACCCTTGTCCATCATGACCAAAGATCCAAAATTGACCTATTAATGCGTCGGCAAATGTCGCAAGTACCAGCCCCAATGAGGCGATAAAAAATGGCTTGCTTGAGCGGGATTGATTACCTGATTTGAATAACAAGAGACCCAATACTGCTGGTATTGTGATAAGCATTGAATAGCTACCAGTCATACTCAGCACGTAGGTTCCAGCTCGGCTGTCCATCATGGCCATATACGACACCAAACCAATAGCACACCCAAACAACATACTTAGCCACCGTATTTTGCGACTGATAAAGAAGCTTAACCAACGCCACGCAGCATAACTAAAGCAACCGTAAGCTGGTGCAAAAAACCAAACAGAATCAGCCAAATAATCATGCTTAACAAAGTCACCATGTCGGAAATAGAGTGCTTCTCGATTGAAATTAATGTTATCACCAACAAAGCTTAGCAACAGTCCGATAAACACAACGGTTGCCATCAAAACCGCGTCGTTTTTCGCTGGAATGCCTACGATTTGTTGAGCTGGTTGTTGGCGAAATTGCGCCTGAGATAAAAAATAGCCAATCCACAAAACACTCAGTAAGATAAATACCAACATGCTGATCGACTTGGGCAAGGTTGCCCAAGGAGCTGGGATAAAATGAAATTTTAGTGAAGCTCAACGTCAGCACTACATCGACCACAGAGACTAGCCAAGCTAGTATCGACACGATAATTAAATGATGCGGGGCAATCGCTTTCAACGGGCGGACTCCATGTTTATTTTAAACACTTTACTACAAAGTTGTTCGTGCTTTTTGTCTCTGTATTTTATACATTTACCTGCTATTCGATACAGATGGAAGAGTTATGCAAAAGTTTGTTGCCATTTTAGCCTTCGTGTTTTCACTTATTTCTCTAAGCGTGAGCTTAAATTTTGCGCTATCTCAAAAAACAGCGCATCCGACTGATATTACCTCTGTCGAGCCGACTACAACAAATGTAGCCCCCCTAGCAAGCGAAGCCGCGGCAGAGAAAAGCGTACAACACACGACTATCAACCTCGATTCAGCAGATACACAAGCACTTAAAAATTACGTACAAAATCTAGAGCACCGCATCAAAGAACTAGAGCAATTGCTTGTATTCCAACAACCTGCAAGCGAAGAATTTAAGAATAAGGTGT